>NZ_VIKZ01000042.1:0-37817 GCF_009711985.1 Dolichospermum sp. UHCC 0260
CGTCAAAAATCTCAGGCTCCGCTAGGGGATGTAGAAACCCCCGGCTCAAACGAAGTTAGCCAGGGGTAGTTCATGAGTGGGTAATTTTCAATGTAAAATATGACAGTTGTATTAGATGCTGTGAATGTGATTGAGCGTTATACCCTGCCCGAAATGGGCAATTTGTGGAGTGAAACCTATAAGCTGAAAACCTGGCTAGATGTAGAGATCGCGGTTTGCGAAGCACAGGCAGAACTGGGTTATATTCCAGCAGCAGCAGTAGAAGAAATTAAGGCTAAGGCGAATTTTGACCCGCAGCGGGTGCTAGAAATTGAGGCGGAAGTCCATCATGATGTCATTGCTTTTTTGACAAATGTTAATGAATATGTAGGTGATGCAGGACGCTATATTCATTTAGGTTTAACTAGTTCTGATGTCTTGGATACTGCTTTATCACTACAATTAGTTGCTAGTCTGGATTTGTTGTTAAAACGCCTAGAAGATGTAATTGATGCCATTCGTAAGAAAGCCACAACACATCGGCATACGTTAATGATTGGGCGATCGCATGGTATTCATGCTGAACCGATTACCTTTGGCTTTAAGTTAGCTGGTTGGTTAGCGGAAGTATTGCGACACCAAGAACGGCTGCAAATTCTCAAAAAAACCATCGCTGTTGGCAAAATATCCGGTGCGGTAGGAACTTACGCCAACATTGAACCACGTGTAGAAGCGATTGCCTGTGCAAAACTCGGACTGAAACCCGATACTGCTTCCACTCAGGTAATTTCCCGCGATATTCATGCAGACTTTGTGCAACAGTTAGCATTACTCGCTGCATCCATAGAACGCTTTGCTGTAGAAATTCGCAACTTGCAAAAAACAGACGTTTTAGAAGTTGAAGAATTTTTCGCTAAAGGGCAAAAAGGCTCTAGTGCTATGCCTCACAAGCGTAATCCTATCCGTTCCGAACGGTTAACAGGGATGGCGCGACTGGTGAGAAGTCATGCAGGGGCAGTATTAGAAAACGTCGCTTTGTGGCACGAACGGGATATTTCCCACAGTTCTGTAGAACGAGTAATTTTACCAGATGCTTGCATTCTGACTCATTTTATGCTGCATGAAATCACCAACTTGGTAAATAACTTGTTGGTTTATCCTGAAAACATGGCCCGAAATCTCAACTGTTATGGGGGAGTAGTCTTTAGTCAAAGGGTATTACTAACCTTAATAGACAAAGGACTTAACCGCGAAGAAGCATACTCTATAGTCCAAGAAAGCGCCCACACTGCTTGGAATAAACCAGAAGGCAACTTCCGTGATTTAATCAGCAAAGATCCTCGCGTCACTCAAAACTTGTCACCCGCAGAGATAGAAGCCTGTTTTGATCCACAACATCATCTCAAGCATTTAGAACAAGTTTATCAACGACTGGGTATTTAGAACTGGATTGGGGATTGGTGATTGGTGATTGGTGATTTTCTCCTGACCACTGACCACTGACCACTGACCACTGACCACTTACTCCTTCCATGTCGCAAAGTGAAAGGTAAATATACGGCTTATTACTATACTCAAAACATAAAAGCATAGATTACAACAGTGTATATATAGAAATTCAATCTGTATCTACTATGACTATGTTAATTTCATCTAGTCTTGATCAGAAGCAATTGTCAGTATTAATAAAGCACCTTTGCTAATTTAGTAAAGTCGGGGATATACACATGATTGAAATTCTCGCCATCCTATCTGCTGGCGCTGCTGCTGGAATGAGATTAGGTGTACCTTTACTAATTATAGGTATCCTAAAAGGTGATCAAATTTGGTCGCTGATGCCAGTATTATCACGCATTTCTCCCCAGATTTTAATCGGACTACTCACTAGTTGGTCTTTGTTTGAACTATTCGCTTCCAAAAAACTCATTGGCCAGAGAATAGTACAGCAAGTTCATTTATTTTTGTCTCCCCTAGTAGGAGCTTTGATGGGTTTAGCTGTTGCTTCAGCGACTCACACACCAAATTGGTTAATTGCCTTAATTGGTGGTTTATTGGCTTTGGTATTTCAGCTAGTTTTAGTAGGTTGGTTTTATCGCTTGCGTGGGTTGCCAATGTGGGCAGTGTTTACGCAAGATGTCATGTCTATTACACTGGTATTTTTTGCGGTGGATGCTCCTCGAAAAGGAGGATTAATTGCTTTGATCCTCCTCTGGCTTGCTGTTATTAGCGGTAAATACTGGTATGACTGGTATAAAAGTGGTAGAAAAGGGCAGGGGGGCTGAGGAGAGAATAACAAAAAATATTCTTTTGTCTGTTACCAATCACCAATCACCAATCACCAATCCCCAAAACTAATGTAAAAGTCCGATGACGTGGAGTAAGCCTTTACCAGTGACTAACTCAATAATCAACCCGATAAATCCTAGCATGGCTATGCGACCATTCCAAACTTCGGCACTGGTGGTGATTCCCCATTCCCAACGTTCTTGGGGATACATTTTCACCCTTTTTTTCATTTGGGTGACTTGAGAGAGTTTGAGGTTAGGTTGTTGAAGGGCATCAATTATCAAGTCAGATAGGGCTTTAATAAACACTGGATTAGTGTTGGGCGCAGGGACACGTCCGAAGTTGTGTATTCCTGCTTCTTCAGCTATTTCTCGATATTCAATGTCAATTTCTTGGAGTGTTTCGATGTGTTCGGAAACAAAACTAATGGGAACAACTACCAAATCTTTCACACCTTTTGCACCGAGTTCGTTCAGTGCATCTTCTGTATAGGGTTGTAGCCATTCTACAGGACCAACGCGACTTTGATAAGCTAATGTGTGGGGATTCGGACGGTTGAGGGTTTGCATAATTAAGTCTGTGCATTCCTCAATTTCTTGTTGATAGGGATCACCCGCTTCCTCTACGTAGCTTTTGGGGACACCGTGGGCGCTAAAGAAGATATGCACGTCATCAGGATGGGAAAATTTCGCAAGTTCGCCAGCGATAAGTTCTGACATTGCTTGCAGATAACCTGATTCTTTGTACCAAGAAGCGATGACGGTATATTCAAGACTTTGAAGTTTGGGGTTTTCTTTCCACAGTTGTTCTAATAACCGGAAACTCGAACCGCTGGTGCTGATGGAAAATTGGGGGTAAAGTGGGAGAATTACTAATTTATCAATGTTATCTTGAGTAAGTTGGGCGATCGCTTCTTCTGTATAAGGATGCCAATAGCGCATTCCCACATAAATATTAGCTTCTTGTCCTAATTGACATAACTGAGCTTTAATGGCTGCTCCTTGCTCTTCTGTAATCCGTCGCAAGGG
The DNA here is from genome assembly GCF_009711985.1 of Dolichospermum sp. UHCC 0260. NCBI lineage: Bacteria > Bacillati > Cyanobacteriota > Cyanophyceae > Nostocales > Aphanizomenonaceae > Dolichospermum > Dolichospermum sp. UHCC 0260. Next base: position 3,294 of record NZ_VIKZ01000042.1, read on the forward strand.
AGAACCGCCGCCGATTTGCTGATAATTTATTTGAGATGTTTTTTCTCTACGCGTAGCAATAAACCAAGCTAGAGGTTTTTGCATCCAGCGAAACGGTAAGCGGATAATTTCTGGATCAGAAAACAGATTATACAAAAACGGTCCGACATCTTCTGGTTTGTCGGGACCACCGAGATTAAGTAATAATACCCCTATACGACCCATAGCAGTTACTTTCCCCCAATCCTTACAGATTTTTCACTAATGTTAACAATATATCTTTATTAAATATAAAGCTTTATCGGCAGGAAAAAAACAATGGCCACAATTTTTAGAGATTTAAGTTACAGATACCAATGGCTGTATGATGGCATCTCCCGGTTAGCGGCTGTGACTGTGGGTGGTGAACCCCGGTTTCGTCAACTGGCTTTACAAAATTTAAAACTGCAATCTGATACTCAAATTTTAGATTTATGCTGTGGTAGTGGTCAAGTAACCAGATTTTTAGTGAATTTTTCGGAAAATGTCACTGGCTTGGATGCTTCCCCATTATCTATCCAGCGAGCGCAGAAAAATGTCCCAAATGCCACTTACATAAAAGCATTTGCTGAAAATATGCCTTTTGCTGATAATTTATTTGATGTGGTACATACTAGCGCGGCTTTACACGAAATGCAATCTGAACAACTGCAAAAAATCATTAAAGAGGTTTATCGGGTGTTAAAACCGGGAGGAGTTTTCACTTTGGTAGATTTTCACTCTCCCACAAATCCGATATTTTGGCCGGGATTGGCGGTATTTTTCTGGTTGTTTGAAACCCAGACGGCTTGGGAATTGTTGAAAACGGATTTACCTGGTTTGTTAAGAGATTATGGTTTTGATGTGGGAAAACCTACTTTATATGCTGGTGGAAGTTTGCAGGTGATTCAGGGCAGGAAGATGATTTGAGTTTCTTGTGCTAATTCATAAGTTTAAATTATTGGTTTGCTATTTTTAAATAAGTTTTTTCAAAAAAATTTTTTATTTTGAGGGTGTGGGGCGGGCTAAATGTGCTAATATAGTTATATTATTACAATTGAATGTAAGCAAAATTTTTATTTAGGCACAAATTCCCATTATCAGAATATCACGCCGAGAAAATAAAGTCAATAGGTTTTGACCCCAAAAAAAGAAATTTTTTTTATTTTTTTGAACATTGAGAACATCAGTACCAATATTCAGTTGAAAAAATCATACCACAAATACACTCTGCCATAGCAATCGCCTAGACTTGCTCTTCTTGAAAATCTGTTAATCTAGCTGTATCAAGAATTAGTAAAAGAGTAAAGAATAGGACATCAAATCTTCAGACATCTATTGACATTTTCCGACAATAGGTTCATAATATTAAATATATATGAGAGTTTTGTAGTTAATTTAAAGTCAATAAATATTTTGAGTAACTGTAATGGTTCCGAATAGACTTGAATGGCTACAAAGAAAATAAACCTTTCCTTAGAAAACTTGGTAGTTCTAGAGAAAATTTGGGTATTGAACTCGTTGATAGACAATCAAGAGCCTTAGAATTACGTTCTAAGGCAATGTGGGATACCACCTTCACTAACTCAGTTGGTGATGTTATACTAGATATTCACGATATCTCAGATGTCGGGGAATGTCTCGGTTAAAAGTATCAGTCAATGGAAATTAGTAACTTATTCAAAGCCGGTGGCGTAGTTATGTGGCCACTGCTATTTTTTTCGGTTTTAGGAATCACTCTCATTCTGGAACGGATTACGTTTTGGATAGGAATTAGTGGCCGTCAGAATCGCGTAGTCAAGCAGGTGTTAAGTTTTTATCGTCAAGGTAATGTAGTTACCTCTCTAGATATACTACACAAAAATGCTGATTTACCGATTGCGCGAATTTTTCTAGCGGCTTTAGAATTGGAAGAACCCAACCCAGAGGAATTCCGCTTGGCTTTAGAAAGTGAGGCTCAGGCGGAAATCCCGTTATTAAAAAGGTTTCAAAATATTTTTGATACAATTATTGGTTTAGCTCCCTTGCTGGGATTATTAGGGACCGTTTTGGGTTTAATTGGCTCTTTTGCATCATTAAATATTGGTGATGTCGGTAGTACAAAAACCGCTGGTGTCACTTCTGGGATTAGTGAAGCCTTAGTATCCACAGCATCGGGATTAGTTGTAGCTATTATTACCTTGTTTTTTGCGAATAGCTTTCGGGGAATGTATTTACGACAAATTGCCTGGATTCAAGAATATGGTGGGCAATTAGAATTAGTTTATCGTCACCAGTATGAAAGAGGGGATAAATCATAATGCGTCTACCAGATGAACCGGATATTCCAGCCCAGATTAATATTGTGCCGATGATTGATGTCATCTTTGCTATTTTGACATTTTTTATTATGTCCACTTTATTTTTACATCGTTCCGAAGGGTTGCCAGTTAATTTACCTAAAGCTGGGACAGCCAAAGCCCAATCATCAGCCGCACCAATTACCGTTACTGTAGATTCAGCAGGGAATGTGAGTTTAAATCGCCAGCCAGTAACTTTGGAAACTTTACCAGTAAAGGTACAGGAATTAATGGGCAAAAATACGGAAGTGGTAGTGATTATTAATGCTGATCAAAGTGCTACTCATGGTCAAGTCGTGGTAGTGATGGATCGGGTGCGGCAGGTAAAAGGAGCAAGATTAGCAATTGCCACACAAGCACCTTAACAGGTTAGTGATCAGAGTAGCAACTGCGTGGGGTTCCTTTTAGGAACTACGGTCAGAAACGGTAAGTTCTACCGAGATTGCCTGTGGAGCGGGCAAACAAGATTGGAAGTCATTCTAAGACCGCGATGAAGCAGGAAATAAACACTAAGATTATCGCTGTCCAGATGTGTCTAGACTTTGGTAATTTTGGGTAAGTTTTATAGAACGGAATCTCATTCTTTAATGACAATTATTCATCACCTGATTTGCGTTTTAATTGTTTAAAGAATTGATATATTTCTGGCAAGCGATTATAAATTACTGCCGCCTTGATGTACACTTTGTGCGGCATTGCTGGAGTACCTGAGACAATTTCCCCCGGTGCGACATTGCCGTGAATACCAGTTTGAGCAGAGGCGATCGCCCCATCCCCGATTTTAGCTTGATTGGCAATTCCCACTTGTCCAGCTAAAATTACCCGATTTCCTAGTCTTACCCCTCCAGCCATGCCTGCTTGACCTGCTATGGCACAACCAGCCCCAATTTGACTACCATGTCCTATCTGGACTAAATTATCAATTTTAGTATCTTTGCCCACCCTGGTTTCCCCCACAGCGGGACGGTCTATGGCTGTATGACAACCTACTTCTACCCTATCTTCTAAAACTGTATAGCCTGATTGTTCCATTTTAAACCAACCGGTGCGGGTAGGCACAAAGCCAAATCCCTCTGCACCAATGACAGCACCGCTATGAATAACGCAATCTGCACCGATTTGGCTGCGTTCGTGGATGGTACAATTAGCGTGTAAGGTAGTGCGATCGCCTATTTTGACTTCTGGATAAATGACAACATTGGGATGAATAATGGCATAATTGCCAATTTCCACAGCTTCAGAAATGACAACATGAGCGCCAATATAAACATCATCACCAATTTTGGCGGTGGGGTGAATGACCGCGCTGGGGTGAATTTCGGGACTAGGACGGTAGGGTTGATAAAAAAGAGTGACCGCTTTGGCAAACAACAGTTTTGGTTCTTTCGTTGTTAACCAAGCAATCCCCTTTTCTGTGGCTTGATTCTGCAATTTTTCATCTGGGGGTAAAATTACAGCGCTCGCATTGGTAGAATTGAGCAATGAAGCAAATTTAGAGCCTTCTATATAGCTGAGAGTTCCAGATGTCGCTTCGTCTATGGCTGCAACTCCAGTAATTTCTACATCAGTTTCAAGGCTACTTTGGGTAATATAATCACTAAGCTGGTTGAGAATTTCACTAAATTTCATATTGATTTGCTAACACGATTTATAGATTTTTGTTTCGCGCCCAGACGCAAAGGAGCAAAGGCGCAAAGGAAGAAATTAGTTATCTTCTGTTGATTTTGTCATGGATTGACCGGCTAAGTAGGCTGTTGTCCAAGCACTTTGGAAGTTAAAGCCACCGGTGACACCATCAATATCTAATATTTCACCAGCAAAATGCAAGCCGGGGACTATTTTACTTTCCATTGTTTTGAAGTTGACTTCTTTGAGGTTGACTCCTCCACAGGTGACAAATTCTTCTTTAAATGCGCCTTTACCTGTAATTAGGTGTTCTCCTTGGGAGATTTCTAGGACTAGTTGATTTAGGGTTTTGTTGGATATGGTTGCCCAACGTTCTTCTGTGGGAATATGGGTACGATTGATAAGATATTGCCAAAGCCGATGAGGTAAGTCTACACCACGATGGAGGGCGATCGCTTTTTGTCCCCATTCAGCTTTGACTGTTAAAAGTTTTTGTCTCACTTCCTCTTGGGATAAATCTGGCAACCAATTAATCAATAATTTATGTTGATAGCGGTTTTCATGGAGAATTCTCGCCCCCCAAGCCGAAAGTTTCAATACTGCTGGACCACTCACACCCCAATGGGTAATTAACAATGGGCCTGTTTGTTGGAAGGGGGTTTTTCCAGTCCCAGGTAAGCGCAGATTTACAGAATTAACACTAATTCCTGCTAATTCCCGCAGTTGAGGATCTGCAATATTAAAGGTGAACAAAGAAGGTACAGGGGGTTGGATGTCATGACCTAATTCTCTAGCGATTTTATAACCTGCTAAACTGCTACCTGTAGCCAAAAGTAAGCAATCGCATTCTTTCGTTTCTCCCGATTTGAGCAGAATTTCAAACCCGGCATTTTTACGAGTGACAGCGGTAACAGGTGTGCCAATACAAAGTTCTATTTTGGCATCAAAAGTCGCCTTAATTAAACATTCAGCAATGGTTTCTGCACGATCTGTAATTGGGAACATCCGGCCGTCAGCTTCCGTTTTTATATTCACCCCATGTTCCGTAAACCAAGCTATGGTGTCTAGAGGTTGAAACCGGGTAAATGCACCCAACAGGGCTTTACCACCTCTAGGATAATTCTGAACTAAAATTTTGGGTTCAAAACAAGCATGAGTAACGTTACAACGTCCTCCACCGGAAATGAGAACTTTCGCCAAAGGTTGACGACTAGCTTCGATTAAAGTAACCTGGGCTTGAGGATTAGCTTCAGCACAAGCGATCGCACCAAAGAATCCCGCCGCCCCACCACCAATAACTACAATTTGCAAGGGTAACAACTTCAAAAATTTTTTAATATTTCAGATTTCAGATCCCCGACTTCTTGAAGAAGTCGGGGATCTATCGGATCTATCCTATCTCCATATTACTCTTCATATAACTCAAATTCAGTTTTTTCAGCACCGCACACTGGGCATACCCAATTATCTGGAATATCCTCAAAAGCCGTTCCTGGTTCTATATCACCATCAGGATCACCTATTTCTGGGTCATAGACATAATCACAAACGGTACATATATAGTTTTGCATCTTTTTTACCTCTGATCAATGACTTGTCAGTTTTTTTGATGTAATAATTATTGATTATGAAACTAAAAACGCCACCATCTCCTTGAGCAATAACTGAAGATTGCTAAAGCTATAGCCCCAAAGAACAGTAGAGTAATTAAACCACCAGGAAGGAAGGTGATAATACCCAACCCTCTCAGTACAAATAAGGAGACACTCATCCCCAAAAGAATCCCAAAACCCTGGATGAATTTGCCATTTAAAGAAGATTGACTCACGGTGTTTTTCTCTTAACTCCAATTTACGCTCTTGAAAATGAACTTGAGACTAATTATCTGCGAAAACTCCATAAATTGAACTGTAATTAGAATTAAGTGAGTTAAACTCAATGAAATCATCAAGGTTAATCACTTAAAAAGTTACCAAAATCACTATATCTGCATTATATATGTCAACCTCAAATCTTAAAAATGTCGCTTACGCCAAGCTACCTCTATTAGATACCCTTTGGAGTCAAGATCAGCAAAGACGACTAATTCAGGGAGAAGTATTCACAGAAATTCGCTCTCATACTAACTGGGGTGGTGCTGTTACCACTTGTATGTATGTCCCACTAGTTAGATCCCATGTCTGGCAACAAATTACAGATTACCCCCGTTGGGTACAATATTTTCCCGATGTTACTAAAAGCGAAGTTATATCTAGAGGTGATGTTAAACGGCTGTATCAAGCGGCACAAAAAGCTTTTTTATTTTTTACAGCCCAAGTAGAAATTTATCTGAGTGTGGTGGAAGTATTAGGACAGCAAATCCACTTTCAGATGGAAAAAGGCTCATTTACAGATTTTCACGCCAAGTTAGAACTTAAAGATATGGGTAATGGTACTCTGTTAGCTTATACGGTACAAGCCACTCCCAATATTCCCATTCCCTCAATTTTTATTGAACAAGCAATGAATTTGGAGTTACCAGCAAATCTATGTAAAATGCGACAGGTGCTTTGTAATCATCAATAATAGCAATGTCACAGGTAACAACTATTTTGGATTTTTGGTTTGGTCATCCTAATGACCCAAACTACGGGAAAATTCAACCATTTTGGTTTGAAAAACAACCGGATTTCGATGCTAAAGTCCGCGACCTTTTTCTGGAAGATTACCAACAAGCGGTAGCCGGATATTTACATGATTGGATGAATTCACCAGAAACCTGTCTAGCTTTAATTCTGTTACTAGATCAATTTCCCCGAAATATGTTTCGTGATACCCCACAAGCCTTTGCAACGGACTGGGAAGCACTGTCATTAGCGCAACACGCCACAAACAAAGGCTATGATAGAAAATTATTGGCTGTGCAACGCTGGTTCATATATTTACCCTTTGAACACAGTGAAGACCCAATTGATCAACGCAAGTGCATTAAGCTATTTCAACAACTTAGTCATGATCCCTATAGTGCAAAAGCGATTGAATCAGCTTTTCGACACAAGGAAATAATTGCCCGATTTGGTCGTTTTCCCCATCGTAACGCCATTTTAGGACGGATTTCTACTCCAGAAGAAGAGGAATTTTTGGAAGAACCTGGTTCTTCATTTTAAGTTGGGGATTGGGTTATTTTCCCCCGCACTCTATGTGGGTTTGAAACTGTTAATTCTCTGTGAGTATGTGTTTCCGTAGCATACAGTAGCCTCCTAGGAAATTTTTCTTTACATATCTGCCAGTAAACGTTTTAATTTGTCCAGTCACAAAGCATTAAGTCAGGGGGTTATTTCCACAACTCCCTTTTTTAGTGCGCTGCTTTCTCTAAATCGTGCTTAATTTTACTAAAAATCTTTTAATCTACGTCTTTAGATAGATGACATGGTTTTGATAAACTTTTAAAATCACTTGGGTTTTGTGTTATTGAATACACTGGATTGTAGTCTAGTTATTCTAGCTACCATTTTTTGTATTTTTGTATCAAAAATTGACAAACAACCCTATTTTTGTGGTATTTTCACCACAAATCAATGTATTACTGTTTATCTATCTCAATCTCAATATTATTTGGCTCTACCTCTTCTTATGCTAAAAAATTAGCAACAAGTATGACTCTTAGATTTTGGCTAACAACTGTCTGTAGTACAATAGTATCCGTTACTACTTTGTATTTTGGTCTAAATTATTCAAAATTTTGCTTTAAGCAAATGCGCTATCTAAGTGACAAAGAAAAAATTCAGATGGCATTCAATTATCAAAATAACAGAGAACGTATCCCAATAGAAACCGTAGATAAAGGAACTCAGTATTATAGGCAAATTAGGTACGATAATTTTGAGGAATTTATCCAAAAAAATCCGAATTGCTGCCAAGTAAATCCTGGGGGAGGATATGACCTTCCACCGGCTAATTTTTTAGATCGCATCACTGGATATAATTCTGGTGATGCCATAGTTCTTAATTTTGAAGTCCGTTATCTGGATGATAAAGGTAATCAAAAATCAAAAATAATTAAGTTTGAAAATGCACCACAAAATTGTGGTGCAGTCCGATGGTAAAACTTAAAATTAATAATGGAGGGTCATCATGGCAAATTTAACACCAGCAGAAATTACCAATTGGTATTTGTATGGAATTAAATCAACTCCTAGTAATCTTGTTGATGATAAACTGATTCGTCCTGCAACACTACCTGTGCCAACTTCAGTTAAAGTAGACAAAAATGATTTTATGAAAAGTGTTGGCAGGTTTGCAGTAGGAGCGCAGTTTGAGCTTGTAAAAAAATTTTTCGATCCGGGTTTTTTCGATCCGACAATCCCTACTGGAACTTATACTAAGCAACAGTTAGCAGCTAAATTTGGGATAAGTAACTTTGGATGGGAGATGAGGCATATTGATTATCAAGATGATGTTGATGATTATGCAGAGCGAGTTTATATATGGAACTCCCAATCATTTCAGATTTCTGATAATGCAGTATTTATTGTTGAACCAGATGGTAAGAAGCGAATAGAGAAATTTTCAATTGAACCACGTATAGTTGATTATCAAGAAAATTTTGATTTTGTAGGAGGAGGGATAATTGCAGCCATAGGTAATCCTTATCTTCAAGAGCGTGTTGATCCGTCAAATATTGGTCGAACAGTAAATATTAATTTTACGGGTTCTCTCACTGGGGTTTTATATGATAAAACTGCATTCGACAATGATCTGGCAAAAATGTCATCTTGGGGGAGTTTAAATATTTTTAAGCTGAAACCAGATATGGATACATTGTTAGCGAATTTATTTACAGGAGGTGTTACCAAATTTCTTGACGGGAATAAACCCATCATGTATGGACAACCAGGAAATGATTTACTGATTAGCCCTGCCTATCTACAATATTATCCAACCCTAATTTCATATAAAGATAATGGTGTAGTTATTCTTGGTGGAACGGGATCAGATAATATCTTCGGAGCTCAATACAATGATAAGCTACTTGGTGGAAAGGGTGAAGATTGGCTAAGAGGCAATGATGGTAATGATTCCCTTAGTGGTGGAGCAGGGAACGATACTATTGATGGAGGAGATGGAAAAGACGAATCCAGGTATCAAGGTGCTAGGTCTGATTATGATATCGAGTTTCTGTCCGACAAATCTGTCAAAATTACTGACAAATTGAGCGATAGAGACGGCTCTGACACCCTTACAAACATTGAAACCGCAGTCTTTTCCGATAAATCAGTTGACCTCAGACCAGGGCAAGATATCGCCTTTGTCATTGATACGACTGGCAGTATGTTTGATGATATTGATGCGGTTAAAGCCAGTGCAGGCGACATTATCAACTCCATCTTTGATAGCTTTCTTAACTCTCGGATCGCCGTAGTTGGTTATAACGATCCCACTACCAATACCTTCCTTTCCTTCACAGATTACCCGAAAATCGAAGATCGCAAAACCGCAGCCCTCCAAGCCATTAACAGCATCTCAGTTGGTGGTGGTGGTGACTTTCCCGAAGTTGTTAATGCTGGACTCATTCGCGCATTATCTGGCGGTGCAGGTGAATGGCGAAAAGAAGCAAATGCAAGACGGATCATCCTATTTGGTGATGCACCAGCTAAAGATACCGACCTTTTTGATCAAGTCGTTCAACTAGCTGCAAATCTTGATGTATCAGTTTCTGCAAGGTCTTTGCTTGCCAGTGATGTCCAAACCACTAACCCCACAGACGGACTCTCTGTTACCAGTTTCTCTGTATTATCTGCCGATGCTACAGGCTCTCCAATCATCGTTCCAGTCGAAATTTTCAGTGTTCTTATTGGGAATGATCCATCAGCAGCGGCCGATTTTACAAAACTTGCCAATGCAACCGGTGGCAAAAACTTTCAGGCGGCGGATGCTTCACAAGTGGTTTCTGTCTTAATTGATGCTCTCAAACAATCTGCTCAAGCCCCCATTGCCATTGCAGACACCACTAACACCACCTCGTCAACTTCTGTTGAAATTAACGTATTAAGCAACGACAGTGATCCTAATGATGACTCTCTAACGATTACTAAAATCAACAATAGCGATATCTCCTTGGGCGATAAGGTGACTTTATCATCAGGAGCTATTGTTAGCCTCACTGACGCAGGAACTCTTGCTTATGATCCTAATGGACAGTTTGATTTGTTAGCACCCGAAGCAACAGATTTTGATACTTTTGAATATACTGTTGGTGACGGTAATGGGAATTTCGACACCGCAACAGTAACCGTTGACATCACTGGATCTTTACAACGTACCCTTAGCCTCGGCAAAATTGCTGATGACATCTTTACAATTTCTGGTAACACACCAAAACTTCAAGTCAACCTCGCAGGACGTAATTCTAATCTAGTCAATGAACTGGGTGTATTTACAGTTGACGATGCCCAAGGGAAAATAAATGGCATTGCTCCAGGGGAAACAGGTTATACCCAAGCAGTTTTGAACAAATCAAAAGTGATTTTCTCAACTATTGCTAATGTCCCCAATGGATTTGATATCAACAACCTCACAAGCCTAATAGAATTTGAATCTGGCAATAACCTGAGATTCTTATTAGTTAAAAATGGTACAATTGATAGCGTCCAAAATGGAATTACCCCCACTTCAGATATACTTTTCTGTGACATCTCCCGCCAAAAAATTACCGACTTAGGTACTGATGGTTTCTCCTTAGCTTGGAAAGATGGATCTAATAATAATACTGACTTCAAAGATTTGGTAGTTAATATTAAATCCACCGACGACTCATTACCTTTGGGTACAAATCTACAAGGAAAGCAACAAGGAGAAGTTCTTGATTTAAGAGGTATAACCCAAGATGTAAAGGCTGATTTTACTGTTAATAGAGAAGCAGCTTTTAACAACTTCGTCGGCTTTTATAAAGTAGCAGATGAAAATGGTGGTATTGATGTTGATGGTAATGGTACTGTTGATTTTCGTCCTGGTGACTCAGGTTATGCTCAAGCGGCCATCAAAAATCGTGTTACGGGAATTGACCTCAGAGTTAATAACCAAGGAACTGGGACTTTTACAGATAAAACATTGACAGGAGGAAGTATTTTTGCGCCGTTTATCCTTACTGATGGTCGGACAGTAGATCAAGTTCTAAATGGACAAGTTGACCAAGCTTACTTTGCCTATTTAGGAGCTAATAGTGATAAGGTAGATCACATTCGTTTGTTAGGAAATAACGTCTTTGGTTTTGAAGATTTAGCAGGTGGGGGAGATAAGGATTACAATGATATTATTGTCAAAGTAAACTTGAGTGTCGTTTAGCGGGTAGGGGTAAAGCAAGAGCTTAATGGTGTCAACTTAACGTAAAACCCATATCCCGACTGGGAATTCATTCCCAGTCTAATAGCAAAAGTCATCTAAAGATGACTAAATAACCCAAAAATTTTTGAGTAAACTTTAGTTTACTTTGGCTATTAGCCCGGAAATTCATTTCTGGGCGGGTGTGGAAGCAAACAGATAAGCCATTTTTAACTTAAGTTGACACCTATTAGCACTGCTAAACCCCTACGCTTGTACTACAGGTTGGGATATTTTCTTCATTAGAAGTTTCTGTCTGAATTGTGGTCTATTTAATCTATCTGCTATTTTTTTCTCTAACTAAATTAAACAATTAAATATTGATAATATCTTCATATATTTCTGCCATTTCTAGAATCAAACCAACGGAATCTAAATGTAATTTATCATCACGATTAATCAAAATTTGTATAGTCCAATTTCCTTTTTCATCTTGACGATAAACTTCTACCTTGATTTCATTTTGAGAAATTAAAACATATTCTTTTAAACTTGCTAAACTGCGGTAATTAACAAGTTTTTCCCGTCTATCTATAGTTTCTGTACTTGGTGACAGCACTTCGATAATTAAACAAGGATAATTTAAAAAATAACGGTCTTGATCTTCAGTGTCGCAACTAACGATCGCATCAGGATAGTAAAATATAGTTTTATTATCATTGGCTAAATTTATTTTCACTTTCATGTCTGACATGAAAACATTACAGGAACTACCCCGTAACCCAGAACGTAAAAGCGAGTAAACATTTCCAGATATTATATTATGTTCTTTACTACCTCCAGCCATAGCAAAGACTTCACCAGCAAAATATTCATGACGAATATCGCTAGATTGTTCTAATTCTAGATATTCTTCGACAGTGAAAAAGTAAAGAGGAGATTGCATAATTTTTCCTTTTTTAATAATTCTCAAATTATTGTCAAGTCTTTACCAATTTAGCTAAAGTGCGTTAAAATCCACTCTGGTTAAGAGGATGTTTGAAAAGTTTTGAATGTATAGACTGACCCCTCTCCAAACCTCTCCCCTGCAAGGGGAGAGGCTTTAAAACTCCCATTCCCTTGCAGGGAAGGGGGGTAGGGGGGTTAGGTTTTTGGAGATTACGGGTTTGATATAATACTTTTCAAACAACCTCTAACTCAAAATCAAAAATCATCCTATTTATTTTATGCCAAAGTAGTCGGTTTTAACCGACTTTAGCTTTTAGACAGGGAATTTATTCCCTGACTTGAAGGGACTCTCAAATCTAACCTGTAAATACCTCTGCGGGTAGGCGATTAAAGGCAAGACGCTCATTTTGGACATCTACAAAAATGGTGTCACCGTCGCTAAAATCACCGCGTAAAATGGCTTTGGCTATTTGGGTTTCTAATTCTCTTTGAATTGCTCGTTTTAATGGTCTTGCCCCAAAAACGGGATCATACCCTACTTCTGCTAAAAAGTCAAGAGCAGAACTGGATAATTTCAAAGATATTTTCCGGTCAATTAATCTTTGTTTTAATCTATCTACTTGTAACTGAACAATATTCCGCAATTCCGATTTTTGTAAACTGTGGAAAATAATCAATTCATCCAGACGGTTTAAGAACTCTGGACGGAAACTACTTCGCATTGCTTCCATCACACGATTACGCATTTCATCGTAACGAGTATCATCTCCAGATATATCTAGGATATATTGAGAACCGATGTTACTGGTCATGATGATAATACTATTTTTAAAGTCTACTGTGCGACCTTGGGCATCTGTCACCCTACCATCATCAAGGATTTGCAGGAAAATATTAAATACGTCGGGGTGGGCTTTTTCGATTTCGTCAAATAAAATCACCGCGTAGGGACGACGACGAATGGCTTCGGTTAATTGTCCTCCTTCTTCATAACCGACATAGCCAGGAGGCGCACCGATTAAACGGGAAACATTATGTTTGTCCATATATTCGGACATATCAATCCGCACCAAAGCTTCCTCTGTATCAAACATATAAGCAGCTAGGGCTTTCGCTAGTTCGGTTTTACCGACACCAGTTGGACCGAGAAAGACAAAACTCGCAATGGGACGGTTTGGGTCAGAAAGTCCAGCGCGAGAACGTTGAATGGCATCTGCGACAGCGGTAACGGCTTCATGTTGACCGACAACCCGGTGATGTAATTCATCTTCTAAATGCAGGAGTTTTTCTTTTTCTGATTCGACTAATTTATTCAGGGGAATGCCTGTCCATTTAGAAATAATTTCGGCAATATCGGCTTCTGTAACTTCTTCGCGTAATAGTGATTTTCCGGTTTTTTGAGTTTGGGAAAGTTCAGTTTCTACGGCTTGTAATTGCCGATGTAAGTCTGTTAATTTGCCATATTTTAATTCCGCAGCCCGGTTAAGATCGTAGTCTCTTTCGGTTTGTTGAATTTCTAAATTAACTCGGTCAATTTCTTCTTTAATTGATTGAATTTTGGTGATAATCCCTTTTTCGGATTGCCATTGTGTGCTAAGGGTTCTTTGATCTTCTTTGAGGTCAGCGAGTTCTTTTTCTAATCTTTCTAAACGTTCACGGGAAGCAGGATCACTTTCTTTTTGTAAAGAGAGTTTTTCCATTTCTAATTGCAGGATTTTCCGATCTATTTCGTCCAGTTCTTCGGGTTTGGAGGTAATCTCCATCTTGAGTCTAGCAGCGGCTTCATCTACTAAATCAATGGCTTTGTCGGGCAGAAAGCGATCGCTAATATAACGATTAGAGAGAGTGGCCGCAGCGACGAGGGAACTATCAGAAATTCTCACCCCGTGATGGACTTCATAACGTTCTTTCAAACCGCGTAAAATGGAAATTGTATCTTGAACGTTGGGCTGATCTACATAAACTTGTTGAAAGCGTCTTTCTAAAGCTGCATCTTTTTCCAAATATTTACGGTATTCATCCAAAGTTGTCGCCCCAATACAGCGTAATTCACCTCGTGCTAACATGGGTTTTAATAAATTTCCGGCATCCATAGCTCCTTGACTTGCACCTGCACCGACAACAGTATGAATTTCATCAATAAACAATACAATATTCCCACCAGATTCGGTGACTTCTTTTAATACGGCTTTGAGACGTTCTTCAAATTCACCTCGGAATTTTGCTCCCGCAATTAAAGCCCCCATATCTAAACTGATGAGTTTACGATCTTTGAGAGATTGGGGAACATCACCCGCTACAATGCGCTGTGCCAAACCTTCCGCAATTGCCGTTTTCCCCACGCCAGGTTCACCAATTAAAACCGGGTTATTTTTGGTTCGGCGGGAGAGAATTTGCACCGTGCGGCGAATTTCATCATCACGACCGATTACGGGGTCTAATTGACCTTTGCGAGCGGCTTCTGTGAGGTCACGTCCATACTTCTCCAGTGATTGATATTTGCCTTCTGGATTTTGGTCAGTCACTTTTTGTTTCCCCCGAATTTCTTTAATGATATTTTTGAGTTTGTTTTCATCTAAACCAAATTCTTGCAGTAAACTTTTGCCAAACCGATCATCTTTGGCGTAACCTAACAATAAATGTTCAATAGAAATAAATTCGTCTTTAAATTCTTGACGATATTTTTCTGCCCGATCTAATAATGTATCTAAGCTGCGTCCTAAATAAACAGAAGCACTAGTCCCCGATACTTTGGGTTGACGTTGGATAAATTGCTCGGTGCGATCTCGAACTTTTTGCAAATTTGTACCAGCTTTAGTGAAAATCGCGCTGGCCAGTCCTTCCTGTTCCAGCAACCCTTTCATCAGATGTTCACTTTCTAGCTGCTGTTGCTGATACTGTTTAGCGACATCGGGTGTATGAGCGATCGCTTCCCAGGCTTTTTCTGTAAATTGATCAGGGTTGGTCGGCTGCATAAGCTTTTAGAATAACAAACTACTGTCTAATACGATGATTGTAAAAATATCTGGGCTAATAGCTAGATCGGTCTTCACGTCTTTAAAATGTAGTATTATTGCCCAATCTCAGATAACTGTTGCTGTATTCCCTCACATCTTAGTGGAATATTATGAACTACCCGCACTAATCTGACGGTACAGTGTGGGCTTCCTGTCCAACAGAAAGGGCATTAGTAGATTTCTTTCGTCCTCTATTACTGTAACTTACATCTGGGCGACAGGCTTGAATTTAAAATTAATGTCAAACATGAATAAGTAGCCAAAACCGTATATTTACTTAAATACAATAATTAATATCTAATCTAAATTTTACGTAAATACTTAGTAGGGGTTTAGCATTGTGCTAAACCCCTACACTCGATGTTTAATTATTGATTTTTTGGATGTAGTCTGATCTGATACTTTTAACCGAGACATTCTCCGACATCGTGAACATCCAGTATAACATTACCAACTGAGTTGATAAAGGTGGTATCCCACATTGCCTGGAGGAAAATCCCCACGGCTCCATTAAAATCTCGCGGTATTTCATAACCGCAATTAGGGCAAACAAAGTTCTTAGAACTACCAAGTTTTCTATGAACGTGACCACATTTAGTACAGGTCTTTGATGTATATTCTTCAGTTATTCTCACTAAGAAAGGAACCGTAACGGTTACACAAATGCTCAAGAGTTTGAGAGAACTGATAGAATGCCCAAGTCATCATTGCTCTAGCGGAAATATTTAAAGTTTTTCGGACCTGTATAACCAGTGATCTTTCCTAATTCCTCTAGAGTCTGCACTCCGCTATAGATTTTACCATTAATAACCCAACTTGGGAAACCTTGGATTTTTGCAGCTTTACATAATTCTGGTTTACCTTTGGGACTATCACCAGCACATTCTACTGTAGAACTTTCACTCATGATTGTATAAGCTTCTTTGCCAAAAAGTAGCTTCTGTTCGTGACAGTGTGGACACCAATAAGCTACATATTCCTTAGCACCAACTTTAACAAGATGTTGAGCTAAAGCAATCTCCGCTTCACCAGATTTAGTGGTAATTTCCCAGCCAAATTGAGGATTTGGTTGTTCTTTAGGAGTAAAGGTAATTGCTGTGGGTTTACCATCAGTTGATTCAGTAATATTACCTGATGGGCTGACTTGAGAATAAACGCCTAAAGTCCCAATTAGCGTTACCATTGCCACAATCAAAGCCGTAAATAAAAGTTGTCCAATATCTTCCCAATCCTTACCTATAACAGTTAGCACTAACATAGTTAATGCAAATAAGGCAGAGGCAATACAGTAAGGACAAATAGCTTTGAGTTGAAATGCTAGGACATACATTAAGTATCCACTAAAAACTGACATAGCGATCGCTCCCACAAACAGCAACCACCAAGTCAAATTTTCCAGTTGTTTCTGACTTTTGTGATTTTCCCCTGTGTTCAAGGCTAAGGGAGCTAAAGCGAATATCAACATCCCAATGTATGCCAACAAACCAAACAAAGGTAATGGTTGACCTAAAAACGTAGCCCAAGGACTAGAAAGGACATCCACACAACCCTTAACATTTTCTGCTGTAGTACAAACCGGAGTGCTGCCGGTCAGCTTTTCAAAAGTGAGATAACCTGTATTCAGGATACCAAATCCAGCGATGGTTGCGATCGCCGGACGTGACCATTTATGAATCCAAGGAGTAGAACGACGACGAATCATAATATTGGTGATTGGGGACTGGGAACTGGGAACTGGGGAAGAGAGTCTAAAGATCCTCATAATCATCTAAATCACTGAAATCAAAAGAATCATAGTTTAGACAATTTCTAATCACTGAAATCAAAAGAATCATAGTTTAGACAATTTCTAATCAAGCAAATCAAAAGAATCATAGTTTAGACAATTTCTAATCAAGCAAATCAAAAGAATCATAGTTTAGACAATAGAGGTCTGCGGGCAGCTTCGACAAATTGACTGACGCGAATCGGATCTATCGGTTGCTGAATTTGACCATAACGTTTCAGAGAACTAGAAACAATCACCCCGTCTGCTGCTTGTAGTAGCGTCCCCACATTTTCCCAACTTGCACCACTACCAATAAAAACAGGAGTCCCAGCGGCAGCATTACTAGCCAGTTCCAAATCCTCTTGGTCAGGAGGACTACCCGTAGCCCAACCAGATAAAATTACCGCATCAGCCAAACCTCGTTCAATAGTATCCTTAACAGCAACAGTGAGATGAGGAGAACTTAAAGGACGAGCGTGTTTTACCAAAACATCAGCAAAAATTTTCACATCAGATCCTAATTCTCGCCGATATCGCAGTAATTGATGAGCTTCCCCCTCAATTAATCCTTGGTCAGTTGCCATCACACCCGTGAGAACATTAATTCTGACAAACTGGGCATTAACGCAACTAGCAATAGCGATCGCACTTCTGCCATCATTACGTAACACATTTAACCCTATAGGCACAGTTACTAGATTTTGGATGCGTTGAACAACCACAGTCATCGCACTGACAACGGCTGGATCAACTTGATTTTTGGTAAAAGGGGCATCGAAAAAATTCTCAACGATTATCCCATTTACCCCTCCACTAGCAAGGGCTGTGGCTTCTTGTTCGGCACGGTCAATCACTGCTTTGAGACTACCTCCCCAACGGGCTGAAGTCGGAAGAGGTAGCAGATGTACTACGCCAATAATTGGTGTTCGGGTTTTAAATAACTGATGTAAATCCACGGCTTTAATTTATTTTTGACATACTCACCGACCTGAAGGTGCGGTGATTCTTGACACTTCGCCAGAACAGGCCACAAGTGGTCTTATCGTCCCTCCATGTCCGTTTAAAGTCTCCCAATGCCCTATGGCGACTATGACCAAATTTTAACATAAAGCCGTCCCGGAAGGACGGGGCTTGTGTCCCGTCTTTTCGGTCAAACAGTCTGGAGTCGTTGCCTATCCCCATTCTCCAGACGAGGGGGTAACAAAATGGCATCAATAAATAGACAGCGAGAATCAAACAAAAAAATGTAGATTCCCTGGGCATTGCCGCCGGATGTCTTCTTGTACTAAGATAAATTGCTTTGGGGAACACCGAAACAGATCAGAAATAGTAATTTCACCAATTATCTATTTCCTTGTCTAAACTAGATATAGCAGGTGGCAGTAAAAATTTCACGAATTTGGAGCGTAGATCCTCACCAGTTTTCTTATGGTCAGGTTGTTGCCTCCTCCTCAAGATGGAAATTAAATTTCCACCTTCCATAAGATATGTTAAGATAGAATATGATAACAAGAGGAGTTTGCCACTCACAAGATGTAAGGCAGCTTCCCGGCATTTAATTCCAAATGTCCGAGTAGCATTACTGCTTGATAGGCGTAGTCGCCAGTGCGATTTCCCCAGTTGGGTAGCGGCTTCTCACAACAGACCTCTTGGTCGGCTTCCCAACGGGTAAATTAACAACGCCCACGCTACGGTAATGCAAAATACCATTAAGCGAATTGTTAAAAATATTATGAGTGTCAAACTTACCCAAAGACACTTAAGATTACCCTGGGAAACAAATTAGTAGAAGTATCATGGACTAGCCTCTATCAACATGATAGATGAAGGCTGTAGTTTGGCTTTTACTAGTTAAAGTTGCTAGTTATATAGGTTAAATCTAGTAATTAGTGGCGGGTAGTTGGGTGGAAATTATAGCAAAATTCACCGAGTGAGTTATTAGGTAGAGCTTTAGCACTGCTAAACCCGTATTGATTTGTTTACTTGTGATCTGCTGTATTTATTCCCGACCCAATGCTTAAATGTTAATTAACAAGGAAAAACGGAAGACTTATTGAAAATATGGGTGAAAAGCCAACGATTGCCATTTCTCACCTGGGCTGCGAGAAAAATCGAATTGATACAGAACATATGCTAGGGCTGCTAGTAAATGCAGGCTATGGTGTAGATAGTAACGAAGAATTAGCAGATTACGTAATTGTCAATACCTGTAGTTTTATCGAAGCGGCTCGACAAGAATCAGTAAAAACCCTAGTAGAACTAGCGGAAGCCAAG
Organism: Dolichospermum sp. UHCC 0260; assembly: GCF_009711985.1. Classification (NCBI taxonomy): domain Bacteria; kingdom Bacillati; phylum Cyanobacteriota; class Cyanophyceae; order Nostocales; family Aphanizomenonaceae; genus Dolichospermum; species Dolichospermum sp. UHCC 0260. The sequence goes on from NZ_VIKZ01000042.1 coordinate 22,562, forward strand.
AAAAAAATCGTGATTACTGGCTGCATGGCGCAACACTTTCAAGAACAATTATTGGAAGAATTGCCAGAAGCAGTAGCGGTAGTAGGGACAGGTGATTATCACAAAATTGTGGATGTGATCGAGCGAGCAGAGCGGGGAGAGCGAGTTAAAGAAATTACTGCTGAACCCACTTATATAGCCGACGAAACCACACCCCGTTATCGGACAACCACCGAAGGAGTAGCTTACCTGCGAGTGGCAGAAGGCTGTGATTATCGGTGTGCATTTTGCATTATTCCCCATTTACGAGGAAATCAGCGATCGCGTACCATTGAATCAATAGTTGCCGAAGCCCAACAACTGGCAAGTCAAGGTGTCAAAGAAATAATTCTCATTTCCCAAATCACCACCAATTACGGCTTAGATATTTACGGCAAACCCAAATTAGCCGAATTGCTGCGGGCATTAGGCAAAGTAGATATACCTTGGATTAGGATGCACTACGCCTATCCCACCGGATTAACAGCGGATGTGATTGCGGCTATTCAAGAAACTGCCAACGTTTTGCCATATTTGGACTTGCCACTGCAACATTCCCATCCAGAAATTCTCCGGGCTATGAATCGTCCCTGGCAAGGACAGATCAATGATGGGATTATGGAACGGCTGAAAATTGCCCTACCATCAGCAGTGTTCAGAACCACATTTATAGTTGGTTTTCCTGGAGAAACTCAAGAGCATTTTCAACATTTATTAGAGTTTACCCAACGACATAAATTTGATCATGTTGGTGTTTTTACTTTCTCACCAGAAGAAGGAACTCCTGCCTACAATCTACCCAATCAAATTCCAGCGGCAGTGATGACGGAACGCCGTAATCGTCTAATGGAATTACAACAGCCAATTTCTTTCCAGAAAAATCAACAGGAAGTCGGCAAGATAGTTGATGTCCTGATTGAACAGGAAAATCCCCAAGGTGGAGAATTAATCGGTCGTTCCGGCAGATTTTCTCCCGAAGTTGATGGTCAAGTCTATGTTAAAGGAGAGGCTAGGCTAGGAACCATCGTCAAAGTAGCAATTCAAAGTGCCGATGCCTATGATCTCTATGGTCAAGTTATCAATAGTGATAGATTATCTTCCCCTCTGCTATCTGCTGTTGTATAAGACTTAATTTACAAATAAGTATCGGTTTACCAGTCCCAAATTTACAATCAAATCTAGGAGCGTTAATGAATTTATCATTTCAAGAATTAGGCATTTCCCCAGAACGGGCTACATTGTTAGAAGGCATGGGTTTTACTGAACCTACAAATATTCAAACCCAAGCAATTCCTCAACTATTAAATGGTCGGGATGTAGTTGGTCAATCGCAAACAGGAACAGGTAAAACCGCGGCTTTTTCTCTACCAATTTTAGAGCGGTTAGATGAGAACCTCAAAGCTGTACAAGCAATAGTTTTAACCCCAACTCGTGAATTAGCAATTCAAGTTCATGCGGCTGTTTCCCAATTTATTGGTAACAGTTACTTGAAAGCAGCGGCTATTTATGGTGGTCAATCAATTGACCGTCAAATTATGCAACTCAGACGTGGGGCGCAAATCGTTGTCGGGACACCAGGACGGGTCATAGACTTACTAGATCGTGGTAACTTGAAGCTAGATCAAGTCAAATGGTTTGTCTTAGATGAAGCTGATGAAATGTTAAGTATGGGCTTTATTGACGATGTGGAAAGAATTCTTTCCCAAGCCCCCAATGAACGCCAAACAGCATTATTTTCCGCGACAATGCCACCATCAATTCGGATGTTGGTAAATAAATTTTTGAACTCACCGGTGACTGTCACCGTTGAACAACCCAAAGCCGCACCGAATAAAATCAATCAAGTGGCTTACATGATTCCTCGTCATTGGACAAAAGCTAAAGCTTTACAACCAATTCTGGAAATGGAAGATCCAGAAACAGCTTTAATCTTTGTTCGCACCCGCCGCACAGCCGCAGAATTAACCAGTCAATTGCAATCTGCTGGTCATAGTGTGGATGAATATCATGGTGACTTGTCTCAACAAGCGCGGGAACGCCTATTAATCCGTTTCCGTAACCGTCAAGTGCGTTGGGTTGTCGCTACTGATATTGCAGCGCGTGGGTTAGACGTTGACCAACTTTCTCATGTAATCAACTTTGATTTACCTGATAGCGTCGAAACCTATGTTCACCGCATTGGTCGGACTGGTCGGGCTGGAAAAGAAGGAACGGCAATTTCTTTAGTACAATCTTTTGAACGCCGCAAACAACAGGCATTTGAACGCCATAACCGTCAAACTTGGCAAATTCTCTCTATTCCTACCAAGGCGCAGATTGAAGCCCAACATATCCAGAAGTTAAGAGGACAAGTGGCAGAAGCTTTAGCTGGGGAACGGTTAGCTTCCTTCTTGCCGATTATCAGCGAAATGATTGAGGAATATGATGCTCATGCGATCGCTGCGGCTGCTTTACAAATCGCTTACGATCAAACCCGTCCTGCTTGGTTAATATCAGGAGTAGACCTGCCCGTAGACGAAAGCCCAACTCCCAAACCCAGAATTAACAAACGTGGTGATAGTGGAGAACGGGAACGTAGTTCTGGTGGTGGTCGCGGTGGCCGTTCCTCTTGGTCAAAAGAAGGTAGAGGTAACGATGAAAGACGTAGTAGCGGTGGCAGTGGCGGTAGTGCTAAACCAAAGTTAAAAATAGCCTACAATGAACCCTCTTCTACTCCTAGCAATCACAAGTTAGGTTTACCTACGGGTAGAGAATAGATGGGATTTGTGATGAGTGCATCACCATAACAACCTGTTAATACGCTGATTTTATAGCCACTTTCACCTACAGGTTGAAACCTGCGGGCTTGAAGGTGGCTTTAAATTTCTGTCATACTAGACGGTCTAGTATGTATCTTAAAATATAAGTTGATCATCTCAGGTGCTACTATGTCTCAAACTGCGCCAATATCTCCAGACAATTTTACTAATGTGACTATCCCACCATCTCAGCAGCAGAAGGGTAAAAAACCAATTCCTTTGTTATTGGGGTTGTTAGTTGTGGGAGGTGGTATTAGTTATGCAGTGTGACGAACTCAACCACAGAAAGCGGTAGATACACTGAAACTAAGTGGCAGAATTGAAGGTTATGAAACCGAAATTGGGATTAAGCGTTCGGGAAGAATTGAGTCAATTGCTTTCCGAGAAGGGGCTTATGGTGAACGAGGCTAGGATAACATCTGCACAATCTGATGAACAACAGGCAATTGCAGATGTGGATAGGGTGCAAAGTGAACTTGAACAAATTAATAGTCAAATTAGGGAAGCAAAACTCAATTTACAGCAGTCGGAAGGGGATACCCAAGGACGAATTCAACAGGCAAAATCTAACGTAGCCGCGGCTAAGGCTCAATTATTACAAACACAAGCCCAAGTTAAGCAAACAGAAGCAGAAGTAAAATTAGCGAGAATTAACCGCGATCGCTATGGACAGCTTATCAAAGAAGGTGCTATTAATCAACAGCAATTTGACCAATCACAAACTACATTAGATACAGCCATAGCCACCCTAGAAGCCCGTCAAGCCGCGGTAAATGCGGCACGAGAACAATTAGGTGCTATCCAAGGGGCATTAACCCAAACCCAAACCACAGGCTTCAATCCTGGTATTCGCAACGCGCAGTTAGAAGCATTAAACAGAAAAAAAGACCAGAGTTTTGCTCAACTAAAATCTGCTCAAGCTAAAGTTAGAGATGCCTTAGCATCAAAACAGCAAATCTTCACCCAGATAAAAGACTCAAAAAAAGATTTAAATGTTGTGAGTCCTTTAGATGGGGTAATAACTGCCCGCAGTGTTCAACCTGGTACGGTAGTTAGCAGTCAAACCAAAATTTTAACAATAGTTGATCCTAAAAATATATATCTGCGAGGTTTTATTCCTGAAGGTGATATTGGTAAAGTTCGATTAGGACAAACTACTAAAATCTTTCTGGATTCTGCCCCAGAAAAACCACTAAGTGGTAAAGTTATTGCTATTGATCCTCAAGCTTCTTTTACGCCAGAAAATATTTATTTCCAAAAAGATCGGGTGCGACAAGTAATAGGAGTTCGTATTCAAGTGGAAAATCCTCAAGGCTGTTTTAATCCTGAAAATCCCTATAAAGAATCAGATTTACCTTGCGCTAAAATTGGAATGCCGGCAGATGCGGAAATTAGGTTACAAGCTAAAAGTTAGGTTTTAAGAAAAACGAACCACAGAGACACAGAGGTCACAGAGAAATGAGTGTTTAAAATAATTTATGTGTAGGTCATAGGGAAAGTTAATAATGACTAATTACCAATTATCAATTACCAATCACCAATTACCAATTACCAATTCGCAAACAGAGGCTATTAAGGTTAATAATTTACATAAACATTATGGCAAGTTAGCCGCAGTTAAGGGAATTAATTTTACTGTGAATAAGGGCGAAATGTTTGGTTTAATTGGTCCTGACGGTGCGGGGAAAACTACCACTTTTCATATTTTAGGTGGTGTGATGGAAGCGACTGCTGGGGATGTTTTGGTATTTGATCAACCGGCAAGAGATGCGCGGTTAATGACGGGATATTTAACACAACAATTTTCTCTATATTTGGATTTAAGTATTGATGAAAATTTGCGTTATGCGGGAGGTTTGCGACAGGTTGATGATGATTTGTTATGGGAACGCAGAAATAAATATCTGACATTAATGAGTTTAGAACGATTTGGCTCACGGTTGGCTGGTGAATTATCAGGAGGGATGAAACAAAAGCTGGCTTTATGTTGTGCTTTGGTTTCTCAACCGGAAGTTTTACTATTAGATGAACCGACTACTGGAGTTGACCCCGTTTCCCGACGAGAATTTTGGGATGTGTTAGCAGAATTATCAGCGGAAGGGATGACAATTGTGGTAGCTACGCCCTATCTAGATGAGGCTGAACGCTGTCATCTTGTGGCGTTGATGTATAACCAGGAGGTTGGAAACAACGGGTTGCTTTTGGTGCTTCTGTTATGCACGAACCAGATATTTTATTTTTAGACGAACCAACATCTGGAGTAGACCCTTTAGCACGTCGTCAGTTTTGGAAACTAATCAATGATTTTGCGCGAAATGGTACAGCAATTTTAGTCACAACCCATTATTTAGAAGAAGCTGAACAATGTAACCGGATGAGTTTTATGGTAGCTGGAGAAATCGCGGCTGAAGGTTCACCCAGTTATATTAAAGATTCTCAACCAGGAAAACTCATAGAAATTATTGTTAATCAAAATCAAGCTGCTTCTAAACTATTAAAACAACAATTTGATGCTTGGAGAGTTTCTATTTTTGCGAATAGTTTACATATAGTTCTTGACAATCCAGAAGTAGCAATTGCCCAAGTAATGCAGCTTTTAAAATCGGCAAATTTTACAATTTTAGGTTTGGTATTTTTTAATGTCTCACGACGAATTTTAAGCAAAATGCAAATTAGTGATTAGTTTAGTTGTCAGTTGTCCGTTGTTATTTATTCGACTATTCACTGAAGATTTGCGAAAATCCCTTTCCCTAGTACCCGACGCTTCAACGCTACTATTCTAGGTCGCGCACCTTGACCTGAAAAACCTAACCCTTCGCGGAAAATTTCAGGCATATAAAACCTATCTATGTCCTCTTTAGCTGTATCTTCATAAATTACACCCATTTCTTCTAACATTCCCATGGTTTGCTGATCAATATTGAATTTTTCTACAGCAAAGGGTATTTTGCGTTCAGACTGAGGAGGTAGAGTTTCTTCTACCCATGTTTTGAAAGTTGGATATTCTTCCTTAGCTTCTTTTACTTTTTCTTCACTACATGGTTTTAAAGCGCGGCGAATAGCTTGAGGGGGTAATAGCCGACTTGTAGACCACTTTTCAAACTGTATTTCTTTAGCATTATCTACTGTGATCTTCGCCGCATAGTACAAAAAGCGGACAATATCTCTGGCCTGAAGTCTGCCCTTAAAATCTGTTAAAGCTGCAAATACCCAAGAAGCTGTGTAGGCTTCTTTGGACTTTTCTGTCCCTAGTCTTTTACCCCATAGCTTTTCTAATTCAGCTACGAGATTCTCTTGACTGAGACTGTAAATACTATCTTTACTATCTTTTTTTGCACCTATAATATTAGATTCACTACAAATCCAATAAACTAGCTTCAAAAAAGAATCTTCATTCCAAGATAAATCATAAGAACGGTAAAGATTTTCAAATTGTCTCAAATTTTGAGTAATTGTGTACCTTAGAAAATCACGACGCAAGAAAATTATTATACCAAGATGAGATTGCCTAATTTCTGACAATTTCTTTGGCAAATCATCAATCAAGGTTTTTAAGGCTTTCTGCTGTTGATCATTAGAGGCAATCTTAGGGAAAATATCTTCTAACCCATCAAACAAAAAGATAATCTTTAATCCTTTATTTTTTAAATCTTGATTTATGCTGCTAAGAGTATTAGGAGTATCTAAATTTTGGTTAATGGCTATAGCTCTGGCAATTTCATTCACCCAAAATTTTGTCCATTGTAGTTCATCCCAATTTTGCTCTGTAAGTGCCGTTTTAATCCTATCGGTATACTCTGAATGTACAAACTCAGGAACATTCACACCTAGAACTGCTCTAACCTCATTTCTGGCTTCACTAATTACAGTTTTTGCTTTATTTTTAAGGTTACTCGACTCCAGGAAAGGCAATATATAGGTTTTTGTTTGAATTGAGCTAGTTTCATTCTTATCAATAGAATTCAAAAATTTTCCCCAATATTTAAAGCGTGAAAGTTGGATATAATTAAAAGTTTTTCCCGCACCTTTCGCTCCAATTGATATTACATGAGGTAATTCATCTCGAAAATTAGTTGCTAAATTTTGTAAAGGTTCTGTTATTAGTAAATCTTCACCTTCTCCTGATTCAGCAAGTTCATACTTTTGACATAAATCTCTCAGCCTTGTAACTTGTTGTTCTTGTCGTGATTTTATGTCTCCTTTGTCTTTTGTAGTTTGTACTTCCTTTTCAGCGTTGATTAATTGTTGGCTTGCCCAATCTATAGCTTTTTCAATTACCGTAGTCTCTTTTAATTTTGAGCGGGCATCTTCCCAGTTATGGATATACAGTAATTTCTCATTAAAATCAGTTTCTTGAGTATTTAATCTAGTATCTATTAACGTAGGCTCTTGAGATTGTACATAATTAGACTCTAAGTCAGTTGTAGCATTAATATAATTTGGTAATTCCTTAAATTCTGTTTTTAGCATACTAATAATGATGGCTGGATCATAGTATATTTTTTTATTAACTTCCTCTTTTGATGGAGCAACTTTACCAATTTGTTTTAAAACTAAACTTGTACCTTTAATAGATTGATCATTAATTGTTGTCACAAGAAAACGCTGGATTCTGGGATCAAAAATTATAGGACTAGATATTTCACTTAAACCTGCTCTCAAATCTATAAAAACATAATCTACACCTAAAATTTCACCTAAATGATGAATAGCATTACCGTATTCCCATGTTCCATCTATACCTCTGACTAAATGTTCAGGTAAAATAGGCATATCTAATAATTCATTATCTTTTAGAAATGCGGGTAAAAAATAAACTTGTGAATTTCCTTCATGTTTCACTGATTTTTTTACTTCGTTAGCAAATAAAGCAAGTGCTTCTTCTCTATCAATTGGTGAATAATGATAAATTTCTAAAAAATTAATAAATGAAACTTCTGGTTGTTTTCTTTTTGACGATTCATTCCAGTATGTAAGACCAGGAGCTTCTAAATCCGCATCAATTACTAAGACTTTTATAGACTTATTTAACTCTTTAGCTCTATCTAGCAAAGCAAAAAGATGGGCTGCTAAATTTAATGTTCTGCCTACACCACCTTTAAAAGAATAAAAAGCTATTAAACTAAGTTTTTCCGTATATGGTTCTGGTAGCTTAACTATTTTTTTGATGGCGGTTTCTGTTTCTGAATCACTTTCTAGATAAGCAATTTCTTCCCAAAAAGGACGTACTTCAATATCAGTTATATAAGGTTCTTCTTCAGAGATAAATTCTACGGGTAATGTAGCATTACTAACATCAAGTTGAATCATAGACTCTTCTTGCTGATACGAATCCTCAAACCATTCTTTTAATACGTCATTGACTTTATTTATACAATTTTCATCAGAAATATTTATTTCTACAGCATCAGAAAAACACCTAATACTTACTATGTTCTCTGGTAAATTAGTCCCATAGTTAGTTTTGCGGCGAAAAATTCTTCTAATATCAAGCCAAGTCAGTAATTTAAAATCTTTCATAGTCCTTGAAGTTCTTTTTTAATCAATTCAACAATGTTTAACAATTTTTTTTCTATGTCTTCGTCTGTTATTTTTTCCCGTTTATTCTCATCCTCATCTTTTTTTAAGATAAACTTTCCTCCATAGCGCCAAATCTGGTTAATTTTACCAGGCGTTAATTGTCGTTCTTGTTTTATCTTAACATGAGAATTATCCTGAATATCTTGAATAAATAACTGTTCTGGTAGTTTCCACATTTGCAATGAATTATTACCAGGGTATAAACATTCTAACAACCCATTTATATCATGCCCCTCTTCTAATATTTCTGGACATAAATCAGTACGATTTACTTCCTTTTTCTTCATCAACACTGCTTTTAAACCACATTCAACAGCATAAAATAATAATAAGCGGTGGGCATTAGTTCGGACTCCATTATGATTATGAGAGGCAGAAGAATTTTCACGCCATGCTCTTTGCATTTCCCTGTCTGTAAAAGTTATCTTCTTCTTCATTCCCGTTAACTAAGATTTTACTCAGTTATTTTACGTCAAAATCGCGCCACCCATTAACCAATTATACCGACACTTCAACTCATCCTGCATTAATGTCAAACACTCCATAATTGATACAGTTTTAATAAACCAAATCTTTCTGCGTGATTCCTGCTACTGGAGTTTACTTCTAGTCAATTCAATACTGATTTTGCCGCTAAAATCAGGAATAGGTGCAGCGGTTTTACTGAGAATAACTTGTACTTGACTAATACCGTCGCTATCCTCTAGAATACCATCAGCTATAGCCCCAGCTAGTCTTTCCACCAATGCAAACTTTGAGGTTTTCAGCAATTTTTGCACTAAGCTAATTATCTGCCGATAATCTATAGTATCTTCAATATTATCTGTTTTGGCGGGTTTAGAAAGATCCAACCATAATTTAACATCTACCTCAAACCATTGTCCTAATGCCTGTTCTTCTGGTAAAAATCCGGTATAACCATAGCCACGAATTCCTGTTAAATGAATACAGTCCATAATCTCTAATCAATGCAACTTACTTTTAATAATCTTAATCTTCTTTGGTCTTATGTATTAACAGAAACCCTCAAACGCTTGGGTTTAAATTGCGCTGTCATCTGTCCTGGTTCTCGTTCTACAGCATTAACTGTGGCTTTTGTCCAACAAATACCGTATATTGAAGCAATTCCGATTTTAGATGAACGTTCGGCGGCTTTTTTTGCCTTGGGACAAGCAAAAGCAACGGGGAAACCTGTAGTATTAGTTTGCACTTCGGGAACTGCGGGGGCAAATTTTTATCCAGCAGTAATTGAAGCTAGAGAAAGTCGCGTCCCTTTGTTAATATTAACCACTGACAGACCAGCAGAATTACGAGATTGTCATTCAGGACAAACTATTGACCAAGTAAAATTATACGGTAATTATCCCAATTGGCAAACGGAATTAGCTACACCTTCGGTGGATATGGGAATGTTAGGTTATCTCAGACAAACGGTTATTCACGCTTGGGAACGTTGTCAATTTCCTAATTCCGGCGCAGTACATTTAAATATACCTTTTCGTGACCCTCTCGCGCCCATTCCTGATGGTACAGATTTTACCTTAGATACAGAAGATTTCTTTTCTAGTTTGATTTCCACCCCATTACCAATTACCAATTACCAATTACCAATTACCAATTACCAAAAAGGGATCATTATTGCTGGTGTCGCTCAACCACAAGCCCCGGAAGAGTATTGTAGAGCGATCGCTAACCTAAGTCAATCTCTCCAATGGCCTGTTTTAACTGAAGGACTTTCCCCTGTCAGAAATTACACAGACTTAAATCCCTATTTAATTTCTACCTATGACATCATTCTTAGAAATCAACAACTTGCCAAAGAATTATCTCCAGAAATCGTAATTCAAATTGGAGAAATGCCCACAAGTAAAGAATTACGCAATTGGTTAATTACTATTAATCCTCAACGTTTGATAATTGATAATTGTGATCAAAATTTAGATCCTTTACATGGAAAAACCACACATTTAAGAATATCAGTAACAGAAATTGGTAAATTGGAAATTGAGGAATTAGCAAAAAGTGAGTATTTACAAAAATGGTGTATAGCAGAAAAGCAAGTTAGAAAAAATATTGATGATTATTTTGAAAATGTAGATGAATTAATCGAAAGTAAAACCGCTTGGTTAATTTCCCAAAACCTAGCACCAGAAACACCCCTATTCATTGCAAATAGTATGCCAGTGCGAGATGTAGAATTTTTCTGGAAACCCAATAATTTAAGAATTAAACCTTATTTTAATCGGGGTGCAAATGGTATTGATGGTACTTTATCCACTGCTTTAGGAATAGCACATCATCAGCAAAGTAGTGTAATGCTAACAGGAGATTTATCTTTATTGCATGATACCAATGGTTTTTTAATTAGAAATAAATTTATTGGACATCTAACGATTATCTTGATTAATAACAATGGTGGGGGAATTTTTGAAATGTTACCCATTGCCCAATTTAATCCACCTTTTGAAGAATTTTTTGCCACTCCTCAAAATATTGATTTTGCTCAATTATGTGCTACTTATAATGTGCAATATCAGTTAATTAATTCTTGGGAAGAATTAAAAGATAGCTTAAAGCAATTACCAAAAATAGGAATTAGGGTTTTAGAAGTCAAAACAAATAGGAAAAGAGATGTGATGTGGAGAAAGGAGAATTTACCAAAGTTTGCTAATTGGTAAATAAGGAGAATATTTGTATTTTTTCCAACTTCTTCTTTCTTCTTTATTCTTCCTGACTCCTGACTCCTGACTCCTGACTCCTCAAAAAATAGATAATTTTTGCCCAAGTGCCACAGATAAAGATTAAACTAAAAAATCTTGTACAGCAAAACCTGTTAACCAAAATCAAGTTATTATGTCTAAGGTTCTTGTCTCAGATCCAATTGATCAAGTTGGTATTGATATTCTTTCCCAAGTTGCCACCGTTGATGTCAAAACCAGCCTCAAGCCAGATGAACTCAAAGCCATTATTGGTGAGTATGACGCGCTGATGATCCGTTCTGGAACTCGCGCTACTCAAGAAATTATAGAAGCTGGCACCAAATTAAAAATTATTGGCCGTGCCGGTGTAGGTGTGGATAACGTTGATGTTCCCGCAGCGACTCGCAAAGGGATTGTCGTCGTCAATTCCCCAGAAGGTAATACCATTGCCGCCGCAGAACACGCTTTAGCTATGATGTTATCCTTGTCTCGTCACATTCCTGATGCTAATGCTTCAGTAAAACGTGGTGAGTGGGATCGGAAATCATTTGTTGGTTCGGAAGTATACAAAAAAACCCTCGGCGTTGTCGGGTTAGGAAAAATTGGTTCTCATGTTGCCAGTGTAGCTAAAGCAATGGGCATGAAACTCCTAGCTTATGATCCATTTATCTCCAGCGAAAGAGCGGAACAATTGGGTTGTCAATTGGTGGAATTAAATGTGTTATTCCAGCAAGCCGACTATATCACCTTGCACATTCCCAAAACTAAGGAAACTGCCAACATCATCAACGCTAAAACCTTGGCGTTAATGAAACCCACCACCAGAATTATTAACTGCGCTCGTGGTGGCATTATTGATGAAGCGGCTTTAGCAGTGGCAATCAGAGATGGTGTAATTGCTGGCGCTGCGTTAGATGTATTCGATTCCGAACCATTAGGTGATTCTGAATTGCTACGCTTAGGTAAAGAAGTTATTCTTACCCCTCACCTCGGTGCTTCCACTGCTGAAGCTCAAGTCAACGTCGCCATAGACGTGGCTGAACAAATTCGGGATGTGTTATTAGGACTACCTGCCCGTTCCGCCGTGAATATTCCTGGACTAGGACCCGATATTCTGGAAGAACTCAAGCCTTACATGGAGTTAGCGGAAACCTTGGGGAATTTAGTTGGTCAACTCGTCGGCGGCAGAGTTGAGACACTTAATGTTACACTGCAAGGAGAACTGGCAACTAATAAAAGTCAACCTTTAGTTATCGCTGCCCTGAAAGGACTACTTTACCAAGCCCTACGGGAACGGGTCAATTATGTCAACGCTACCATAGAAGCCAAGGAACGGGGGATTCGAGTCATTGAAACCAGGGATGCTTCCGCAAGGGATTATGCAGGTTCATTGCATCTCCAAGCTACAGGGACTTTAGGTACACATTCTGTCACAGGTGCTTTATTAGGTGATAAGGAAATTCACTTAACAGACGTTGACGGTTTCCCCATTAACGTTCCCCCTAGTAAATACATGGTGTTTACCCGCCACCGGGATATGCCAGGTATTATTGGTAAACTCGGTTCTCTCCTCGGCAGCTTTAATGTCAATATTGCTAGTATGCAGGTAGGTCGGAAAATCGTCCGTGGTGATGCTGTTATGGCTCTCAGTATTGATGATCCTTTACCCGATGGCATTTTAGAGGAAATTAAAAAAGTAGATGGTATTCGGGACGCATATACAGTCGCACTTTAACTGTGATTTTTGGGATTTATTTGCTGCAGATGATTCAGTAATCAATACTTGTCGGTTAAGCTCAAAACAATGAAATTATGTAGGTTGGGTTGTTCGCGTAAGCGTTGCGGAGCAATGGAACGAAACCCAACATTTACAACGGTTTGTTGGGTTTGGTCTTTGTACCGCAACGGGCAAGCAAGCTACAACCCAACCTACGAAAATCCTTAACCGAACAGTATTGATTCAGTAATTTGATAATCATAGCAATCAAAGTTTGTTTTTACGAATCTAAAATCTAAAATTCTATGGTAAACACTTGGTGGGAATTGAATATTTTATCTGAACCAGATTTAGAAGATACTATATTTTGGCGGTTAGAAAAATTTGGCTGTCGTGGTACATCAGTAGAAATTAAGGGTAATATCGCCATCATTAAGGCTTATTTGCCCAGCTTTAAAACCCAATTACTAGATTTGGCTGCCTTATCACTATGGCTGCGCCAAGATGCACTATGTGTAGGACTCCCTTCACCCATGGTGCATTGGGGCTTAATTGACGAAGAGGACTGGTCTAGTAGCTGGAAACAACACTGGCAACCCGAAGAAATAGGCGATCGCTTTCTGATTAACCCCGCTTGGCTACCTTTACCCGAATCCTTGGACAGGTTGGTAATTCGCTTAGATCCTGGTGTAGCCTTTGGTACAGGCAATCATGCCACGACCCAATTATGCTTAGAATCTCTAGAAATGCGCTTTAGCGAAGTTCCTCAATCCTTTGTGGATACGGAAGAAAAAAAAGAACCGTTAATCATTGCCGATATTGGCTGTGGTTCGGGTATTCTAGCCGTTGGGGCAATCTTACTAGGTGCTGGTAAAGTCTATGCCGTTGATAATGATCCCGTAGCGGTGAGATCCACTTTTAGTAATCGCGCTCTTAATGATATCCGTCCAGACTATTTAATCCCCATTGAGGGGAGTGTAGACATGGTACGGAAAATAATTGATCAGCCAGTAGATGGTATTGTCTGTAATATTTTAGCTGATGTAATTATTGAATTACTCCCAGAAATGACCACAATTACCAAACCCAGCACTTGGGGTATATTTAGTGGAATTCTCCTAGAACAATCCCAGGGTGTTGCTGATGCTTTAAAACAAAATGGTTGGGTTGTTGCTACTCTCTGGAAAAAAAAAGAATGGTGTTGTTTAAATGCCCGTCGTTCTTAATCATATTCACAAAAAAGTTTATATAGCAGAGAATAGAGAACAGAATTATCACCAAAAAAAATCTATACTCATAAATTTGGAACTTGAATTTATCAAATCATCTCATCAATGAATAAACCACTACAAGAATACAATCCCAACAGCGTAGCCGAAAAAAATGGTAACTTCCTCGGATTACCTGATGATTACGATTCAGCCAATTTAATTATCTTCCCCATACCTTGGGAAGTCACCGTTTCATATCGTGCGGGAACTGCGAACGGACCACAGCGAATTTTAGATGCCTCACTGCAAATAGATTTATTTGATTTTGATAATCCCGACGGTTGGAAACAGGGAATATTTATGGTAGAAATTCCCCAGGAAATGATCGAAAAAAATAACTATTATCGTCAACAAGCAGCCAGAATTATTGAACGTCAAGCCCAAGGTAAATCCCTAACAGATTCACCAGATTTAACCTCTGTTCTAGAAGCAATTAACCAAGCTGGGGAACAGGTAAATCATTGGTTATTGACCCAATCACAAGCAGCAATGAATCAAGGTAAACGAGTTGCTGTCATTGGTGGTGATCACAGTTCACCATTAGGCTACTTTCAAGCCTTAGCTAATCAATATGATGACTGGGGAATTTTACATATTGATGCCCATGCAGACTTACGGAATGCCTATGAGGAATTTGAATTTTCTCATGCGTCTATTATGTTTAATGCCATGAAAATACCGCAAATTTCTAAATTAGTCCAAGTAGGTGTACGAGATATTTGTCATGATGAAGTGCAAATCATTAATCAATCAAATGATCGCATTATTGGTTATTATGATTCAGCAATTAAACAACAACTATATGCTGGTAAAAATTGGTTGGATTTATGTCGAGAAATTATCAACAATTTACCAGAAAAAGTTTATATTAGCTTCGACATTGATGGTTTAGATCCTAAACTTTGCCCCAATACAGGTACTCCTGTTCCTGGAGGACTGGAATTAGAACAAGTTTATTGTTTGTTCCGCGAACTGGTAAATAGTGGTAGAGAAATTATTGGTTTTGATGTCTGCGAAGTTGGTGATGCTGAATGGGATGGTAATGTTGGTGCGCGAATAGTTTACAAGTTAGCAAATTTATTAGATTTATCTCAGAAAGAGGGAACAGGTAATAGGTAATAGGAGTAATAATAACTTTCCTGTTACAACTGACAACTGTACGGGCGAAGCATT
>NZ_VIKZ01000042.1:38103-67464 GCF_009711985.1 Dolichospermum sp. UHCC 0260
TCTTCCAAATGCTTCGCCCCTACTAACCACTGACCACTAACCTAATGTAAAAAGTGCCTGACACCAGTGACAACCATGAGTAAACCCAGTTCATTAGCGGCTTTGATAGAGTCTTTATCTTTGAGACTTCCCCCTGGTTGGACAATGGCAGTAATTCCGGCTGCTGCTGCGGCTCTGACGGTATCATCGAAGGGGAAGAAGCCGTCACTAGCGAGAAATGCTCCTTGGGCTTTTTCTCCAGCTTGTTCGATAGCGATTTTTGTCGAACCAACGCGGTTCATTTGTCCAGCGCCTATACCCAAGGTTGTGCGATCGCTCGCAATCACGATAGCATTGGATTTAACGTGTTTGCAAACTTTCCAGGCAAATAGTAATTCCGCTAACTCACTGGGGGTGGGTTGACGCTCCGTGACAACTTGCCATTGACTAGGATCAGCAATGATATCATCAGCAGATTGGACTAAAAACCCACCTGCTACTACTTTCACAGTTTCTTTTGGTCCAGTCAATAAATCTGGTAAAATCAAAACTCGGACATTACCTTTTTTAGTTAAAATTTCCTGGGCTGCTTCGTCACAACCAGGAGCAACCACGCACTCTAGGAATGTCTTAGTTAATTCCGTCGCTGTGGCTGCATCAATAGGACGGTTTAAAGCGACAATTCCGCCAAAAGCAGAGGTGGAATCAGCATTAAAAGCTTTTTGATAAGCGTCAAAAATGTCTGGTGCTTCCGCAGTTCCACAGGGATTAGTATGTTTGATAATTGTCGCTGCGGGACTATCTGTAAATTCAGCAATTATCCGCCGTGCAGCTTCCAAATCTACCAAATTATTGTAGCTAAGTTCCTTCCCTTGCAGTTTGGTGGCCGCAGCCCAACCTGTAGCTTCATTTCCTGTTTGATACCATGCTGCGGGTTGGTGAGGATTTTCCCCATAACGCAAAGATTGGAGTTGTGTACCGGAAATAGTAAATTCTTGGGTTTGTGTGCCAGCTAAATAGGCAGCAATGGCATGATCATAACTAGCAGTGTGCAAAAATCCTTTTAACGCGCATTTTTGGCGAAACTCTAAAGATGCTGCTCCATTTTGGCGTAATTCTTGCAAATACTCGCCATATTGGGCAGGATCACATAATACCGTCAAATGGGCGTAATTTTTAGATGAAGCCCTTAACATTGCCGGGCCACCAATATCAATTTGTTCCACTGCGTCAGCTAGGGTAACTCCTGGTTTAGCAATAGTTTCCGCAAAAGGATAAAGATTCACAACTACCAAATCAATGGGTCGAATTTGATTATTTTCTAAATCTGTTATATCTTGTTCGACATCCCGCCGTGCTAAAATACCGCCATGAATGCGAGGATGAAGAGTTTTCACCCGACCGCCTAAAATTTCCGGTGAACCTGTATAATCAGAAACTTTTGTGACTGGTATGCCAGCATCTTTCAGGGTTTTGGCTGTTCCCCCACTGCTGATGATATCAAAGCCAAATTCTTCAAATAAACTCCGGGCTAAATCGCCTACACCAGTTTTATTAGATACACTCAGCAGGGCTAAACGCGCCATAATTCCCCAGATTCCTTTGGACTATAAGATTGTAGATTATTCCGGGTTTGATTGTAAATCAAAATTCACATCTTCATAATAGCTGGTTTTGCGGATCGCAGAAACCCTGATTCTCTGGTGAACGTTGGTTAAAAAAAGGTTACATTTTTGGGTTGCAAATGCAAAATAGTTGATTAAGTTTTAAAATGTGAAAGTTTAAACTTTTTTTAATGTGATTTAATATGACTAGCTTTTTTATTCCCAGTCTCGCGTCTGTTTATGCCCAACTGACAAATTTTGCTAATCTGGGCAATTTCTGGAGTCTTTTTGATACAGTTTTTGGTTCAAGTTATGATTTGACAACGGCGGTAAAGTTTAAATTGCAATGGCAAAATGGAAGTTTTAGTCAGTTTCCCCAAATTGAAGTAGTAAGTAATAGTGTTTTGGGAACTGCGAATGGTGCTTATGCAATTAGCACGAATAAGAAGCAATCCCGTCAACGCCGCTCTCGATCCCGATAACAGCATTGGCGAAGTCACCATTACCGATACCCTGCCAACCTCAATTACTCGTACCTTACCCGCTAATGTCGAAAACCTGACATTAACTGGTACAACTGCCATTAACGGAACAGGTAATGCCTTAGCTAATATCATTACAGGTAACACTGCCAACAACATCTTAGATGGAGGAGATGGCAACGATGTACTTAATGGCGGTGCGGGCATTGATACCTTGATTGGTGGTTTAGGTAACGACACTTTTGTTGTTGATACTGTTACCGACTTGATTGATGGTGGTGTTGGTACTGATACTATTCAAAGTAGCGTTACCTTTAGCCTTGCTAATGCCCTTGTTAGTAATGTTGAAAACCTTACCTTAACTGGAACTGCTGACATTAGCGGAACAGGGAATGTCTTTGTTAATACAATTACAGGTAACACTGGCAACAACATCTTAGATGGCGGTACAGGTAATGATATTCTTAGTGGTGGAACTGGGAATGACACCCTCAATGGTGGTATTGACAAAGATGCTCTTACAGGAGGAACAGGAATTGATACTTTTGTTTTCCAATTTGGACAATCTCTGGTTTCTAACAGCGATCGCATTACCGACTTTGCCATTGGCACTGATAGAATTGACCTATTGACTCAAACTGGGCTTGCTATAAACGCCCCCACTAACTTTAGCCGTGCAGCAAACAGCATCGCAACCACTTTACAAAATGTTGTCAATAGCGTATTTACTGATGCTAATGGAGCGATAACAGGTAATCAAGTATTAGAAGTAAATAGTGCGGCATTAGTTCAAGTCACAACTGCGGGAATTGCTGGAAGCTATCTTGTGATTAATGATAATACTGCTGGTTTTCAGTCAAATAACGATCTGTTAGTCAATATCACAGGTTATAGTGGTACACTTCCCGCATTAGGAGCCATTTCTGTTAATAGCTTCTTTGTTTAAAAATAGCAGTCAGCGGCGGACTATTCCCATCGGTAAACTTATGTAGGTTAATCCGACAGCGAGAGATTAGTCATGGTTTTGGTGCGTTACGAACTTGGGTTCTAACGCACCCTACAACTTATTTTGACTCGTTTGTTGTTTCTTCCTTTTGGTTTAACCAAGTTACTAAATCAGCCACTTCTTTAAAATCTAATAATGCTTCTCCCAAAGTTTCCAATTGTTCAATGGATAATTTTTTAATTTGCTCAATTAAGGATAATGAAATTTCACCAAACCGCCGATTAAGCAAACGAAGAATTAATTTTTGTTCTCTTTGCGCTCCTTGTTCCAGTCCTTGTTCCAGTCCTTGTTCCAGTCCTTTTTCTATTCCTCTTTCTATTCCTCTTTGTAGTCCTCTTTCTATTCCTTCTTGGATTGCTCTTTCCCGGTCTTGTTGATAAAGTGGTGCTAATCGCATAATCAACTCCCTATCTTCTGGTTCTGAATTTTGATTTATTCTCAAGTTCTGTTGGAGGTTATAAAGCAATTCTAACATAACTTGATAAAATGGATAATTTTCTGGTAGCGAAATTAATTCATCAATTGCTTGTTTCTGAACTGTACCACGTCCTAGAACTCTTAACCACAAAGTTTCTGGTGTACGCGGTAATTGATGAATCACTACAATTGCTGTTCGCAAATAATCAGCTAAAAAATATATTCCTGGACAATAATCTGTCTTTTCAACTGCTCCAAATCCTGATAATAATGTTGTTGATGCTGTTGGTGTAAGAATCCACAATTTGGGAATTTCTTCTTCAATAATTTGGGTTTTATTTCGATTAGCTTTTCGTTGTAATGCTCCTTTAACTTCTAATAATTTTAACAAACAATCTGTGATTTCTTCTTTTGAAGCTGGGTTACGAAATGGTTCAAAAATGGCGGGTGTTGATGCTAATCTACCCAATAATCCTAAAACTTCTAAATTAGCACTTTGGTTGGGAAATGGTAAAAATAAAACGTCAATTTCTCGTACTTCTCCCGCAACCCGACTGGGTGCTTGGACTTCTCCATAATTTTTCAGTAATTCTTCCAGGTAATCTTTAGAAAATTGATCGTGAATAAATCTAGTCATTCCAGTTTTTGATGTTTATGAATATTATTAGTAGCAAAGTTACGAAGATAGATATAATGTAACTGCTTTAATTATTTTATCAATAATTCATGACTCAAAAATTAGATTTTATCAGAGTTTCTCCACCAACAGGCCAAACACCAGACGCTTTAATCGTCACTTTACATGGCTGGGGTGCAAATGCCCAGGATGTTGCATCTTTAATCCCTCATGTCAATTTACCTGATTACGAATTTTTACTCCCCAATGCCCCCTATCCTTATCCTTATGCTGATACAGGTAGGGCATGGTATGACCTGCGGACGGAAAATATGTATGATGGATTAAATGAAAGTAAACAACTACTGATAGATTGGTTGCTCTCTTTAGAAAGTAATACAGGTGTACCGTTATCACGCACAATTTTGAGCGGATTTTCTCAAGGTGGGGCGATGACTTTAGATGTAGGATTAAGCTTACCCTTGGCAGGGTTAGTAGTGATAAGTGGCTATTTACATCCTAGTGTGGCAACGCTGAATCAAGGCAATTTTCCGCCAACATTAATCATGCACGGGACACAGGATGAAGTTGTTCCTCTCCAAGCTGCAATTAAGTCGAGAGATGTGGCACAGTCTCTAGGAGTAGCAGTGGAATATCATGAATTTGCCATGGGACATGAAATTAATTTCCAAATGCTAGAAGTGCTACGAACTTTTGTTGTCAACACAATTGGTCAGCTTTAGTTACAGAATTTTTACAATTCCGGTGAAATTCACAAGAATTTTTACAAATTTAATGCTCGTTAATGAGTAAGATAGTAAAGGTGGAATCAACTCCACCCTCAGCTGAATGTAAGCGCTGCAAAAGGGAGGGGCAAGCATTATGAAAACTCTAAGCATTTCCAAAACAGAAATTTCTGCTATGACAGCGACAGAGGTAAAAGATTTGGCTACACGTCTGGAATTAGATAATTATAGTAATGCTTTTGAGGGTTTAAATGATTGGCATCTACTGCGAGCAATTGCTTTTCAGCGTCCAGAGTTAGTTGAAGCCTATATCCACCTCTTAGATTTAGAAGCTTACGACGAAGCCTAACACCGGAGGGCGGAATTAAAAATTAATAATTAAAAATTAAAAAAGCAGATTACACAAGCTTTTGCAAATTTTTAATGGTTGGTTTACTTGCGCCGTTGTGTACCAGGGATTTTAGATTGGGTGGGACGGGCTAAAATCAAAGGTAATCGGAATTTTGCCCCAAAATGCCATCATTTACAAATCTCAAATCTAAACGGGTTATTATCTGTGCAGGCGGTGGTATAGCCGCCTATAAAGTCTGTGAATTGGTATCTACACTGTTCAAATCGGGTCTAGAAGTGCGAGTTATTCTCACTAAATCTGCCCAAGAATTTATTACTCCTTTAACTTTATCTACTTTATCCCGTCATCAAGCTTATACAGATGATAATTTTTGGCAGCCCATTTATTCTCGTCCTTTGCATATTGAGTTAGGTGAATGGGCTGATTTAATTGTAATTGCGCCTTTAACTGCTAATACTTTGGCTAAGTTAGCTTATGGAATGGCGGATAATTTGCTAACAAATACGGTTCTCGCTTCTACCTGTCCGGTGTTGTTAGCACCTGCCATGAATACAGATATGTGGCAACAGGTAGCAGTACAAAGAAATTGGCAGCATCTATTGACAGATAGCAGATTTTATGGTATGGAAACAGGTTCTGGGTTGTTGGCGTGCGATCGCATTGGTGCTGGTAGAATGGCAGAAGCGGCAGAAATATTTGTTTATATTCAATCTTTATTACACACCCAAGGCAAGAGAGATTTAGCCGGGAAACAGGTTTTAATCAGTGCTGGGGGAACGCGAGAATATTTAGATCCGGTGCGATTTATTGGCAATCCCTCCACTGGTAAAATGGGTTTAGCATTGGCACAGGCTGCACTGCACAGAGGGGCAAAGGTAATATTAGTCCATTGTCCGGCGAATTGGGATGTACCTTTGGGAGTAGAAGCAATTCCGGTTGTGAGTGCAGACCAAATGCAGCAGGTAATGTTCAAGCATTTAACCAATGCAGATATCATTATTATGTCAGCCGCAGTTGCAGACGTAAAGCCTAGAGATTATAGTAGCGAAAAATTGCCCAAGCGATCGCTTCCTGAAAATCTTCCTCTAGCAGCAGTACCGGATATTGTTGCTGAAATCGGAAATCGCAAACAACCTCATCAATATTTAATTGGTTTTGCAGCACAAACTGGGGATATTATTACTCCTGCGCGGGAAAAATTGCAAAGAAAGAAATTAGATGCAATTGTCGCAAATCCTATTGATAAAGTTGACAGTGGTTTTGGGAGTGATCATAATCAAGCGGTGTTTTTAGATAAAGAAGGGAGAGAGTTAGAAATTCCGACTTGTTCTAAATTGGAAATGGCGCATTATTTGTTTGATTTTGTTGTTTAATGGAATAAAATTATATCGTTATGCCAACCACTACAGAATTAATTACTACTTAAATAAATCTCTACATTTCGAGTGTTCCATGTAGCAATCCCAATTCCAAAAAAATCTTGATCTTCCGTCCATATTGGACAATTTAAAGACAGAGAAAGCGCAACTATTGTCCAGTCTTTTATATCTCTTTCTTGTATTCGCCGTTTAGCATCATACTCATATTCACTATAAATTTCATCAGCTATTGGTATGACTACCTTTGTTAGTTTCTCAATAGCATCTAAGAATGGATCTAAAGGAAGATTCCGTTTTTGTAAAATTTTGGGTAAATGCTCATTTAGCTCATCATAGCAAGAAGCGGGAGTAACAAAACTACAGTTATAATGATATTTGTCTAATAAGTTGGGAACACGTTCTGCTAATATTGCCCGAATCAGAATATTAGTATCCAGAACAATTAACTTTCTCATCGTTATATTGTACTTTCTTTAGCATTCTGGAAATCTGCAAATAATTCATCTTCACTAATACCTCTTGTTTCCAGCAATTGTTGGATTTTTTGGACTGCTGCTTGTAAAGCCATTAAATCTTGTTTTTGAGGAGTAGGTTGTGTTGGTATGTAGTAACCTATTGGGACTCCATGAGAAGTAATTGCGATTGGTTCAGATGTTTGTTGTGTGTACTTATGTAAATTGGCACGAAATTCTTTGATTCCTACAGATTGGATGTCCATAATAGTGAATTGACAAATTGTGTACACTTGAGTACACTATAACATAAACTTTGAGTTATTGATAATAATCAAGGGGTGTTTTTAGATAAAGAAGGGAGAGAGGTGGAAATTCCGACTTGTTCTAAGTTGGAAATGGCGCATTATTTGTTTGATTTTGTTGTTTAATAGAATAAAATCACATTTTTATTTTTACCAGGACATTTAAAAATGACAGTGCATTTACCTGAAATTGGTATGGCTAATTGGATAAGAGCAATATCATTACTTGAAGAATATCCCAAAAATATTGTAGGTAGTTTTTGGGTCATGTGTGGTCGTGGATTTAATGATACACAAAAAATTCCTGATTGGTGGACTGATAATCTTAGAGAAGACAATCAAGCACAAAGTATTATTGATGGGTTTGAAAAAGGGTATTTTAAAGGAGAATATAATAATCCTAATCCTTTATATTTAGGATTTTGTATTATTGTTGTTGCAGGTTCTTCTAATCCTGCTCATTTATCTTATGACATTCAACACCTGAGAATGTGGGAAGGAGAGGGAATTGCTTTATTAAGAATAATGGCACGTCATAATATACCTGCTTGTACATATACAGATCGTAGTTATCCTGATGAGTTTTTAAAATATCGTTATGGCTCAGAAAATCCTACTTATAAATACCTTCGAGAAACACTAGATCATTGGTCTGTTCAAGTTTGGGAAGACTACTGTAGTTATCTGATGTCTGTTCATGGTCAAAGAATGTTTTATGACTATTGTAAAAAAATAAATTCTGTTAAAGATGAAGTTAAAGCTACTGTCGAAAAAGGTACTAAACCTCTAGTTTTAACAGAAGGAGAAACTGACCCAATTTATATTAAAACTGCCTTAAAATTGCTAGGGGAAAAGGAAATTTTAGCACAAATTGATATTGAATGGGTAGGAATTTCTATAGGTAAAGGAAAAAGTATAAATACTGGTGATGGTGGTTTGAAAAATACTAGAGATGTTCTTCTTTCTAACCCTAAATTCTTAACTAGAAAAGTATTATTGATTTATGACTGTGATACTGATAAATCTAATGAAGATCATGAATTATTGAAAATCAGAAAAATACCTCAACAAAAGAATCGAAAAGTCAAAAAAGGTATTGAAAATCTATTTCCTGATCATTTATTTACAGAAGAATTTTATGTACAAAAAACCAAATATGGAGAGTATGGAGAAGAAAACCAAATTCAAGAATTTCAAAAAAAGAAATTTTGTACATGGATATGTGAAGAAAGAAAACAGGCTGAGGATTTTGTTGATTTTAAGATAATTATTGAATTTATCAAAGATTGTTTAGGAACAGTTACTTATTAGAAGAGCCTTTCAAAACTATCTCTTGTTATAGACTAGAAGTAGATATGATTTCCAAATTAATCTTTTTCTTCCTTTGCGTCTTTGCTCCTTTGCGTCTTTGCGCGAAACACTAAATTTAACAACCCAAAATTGTATAACCAATGAAAAAAATATTCTTAAAATGGGAACGTCAAACTAAAAAACTAGGATTTTTAGCAGCTATTATGACCGTGAGTATGATTGCATTCTTCATGCTATCATTCCCCTTAAATGCTCAAATTCCTAAATCCACAGAATTACGGGGAGTATGGTTAACAAATATTGATAGTGACGTTTTATTTGAGAGTAATCGTCTAAAACAAAGTTTACGAACATTACACCAACTCAACTTTAACACCGTTTATCCCGCCGTCTGGAATTGGGGATATACCCTTTATCCTAGCAAAGTCGCAGCCAAAGTTATTGGTAAAGCAGTTGACCCTACCCCCGGACTGCAAAAGCGAGATATGCTCAAAGAAATAGTCACCGAGGGACATAAACAAAATTTAACAGTAATTCCCTGGTTTGAATTTGGCTTTATGGCTCCTGCTGATTCTCTCCTCGCTAAAAATCGTCCTACTTGGTTGACAAACCGCAGAGATGGCACAAAAATAGTCAAAGAAGGAACACATAACCGAGTTTGGTTAAATCCCTTTCGTCCAGAAGTGCAACAATTTATCCAAGATTTAATTATAGAAATAGTCAAAAACTATGACATTGATGGGATTCAATTTGATGATCATTTTGGATTACCATCAGAACTAGGATATGATGCCTACACCACAGCATTATACAAAAAAGAACATCAAGGTAAACTTCCTCCCGCAGACTTCAAAGATCCAGAATGGGTAAATTGGAGAGCGAACAAAATCACCGACTTTATGAAACGAGTCTTTACAGCAATTAAAGCAAATAAAAAAGATTGTATCGTTTCCGTTGCTCCCAATCCCCAGCGTTTTTCCTACGAATATTTCCTTGCAGATTGGCAAAAATGGGAAAGAATGGGAATAATTGAAGACCTAGTTTTACAAATTTATCGGAATGATTTAAACGTCTTTATCAGCGAATTAGAATATCCCGAAGTTAAACAAGCCCAAACTCATATTCCCGTCAGCATTGGGATTTTGAGTGGGTTAAAAAATCGCACAGTACCAATGGAACAAATCAAAACCCAAATAGAGAAAGTGCGAGAGAGAAAATTTGCTGGTGTTTCCTTCTTCTTCTACGAAACCCTCTGGAACATGAGTCAAGAAAAACCCCAACAACGTCAACAAACATGGCAAAAAATATTCCCCACACCAACCAATTACCCCAACCTATTAGCAAATTGGAAACCGTAAATAATTGGTAATTGGTAAAGAAAATCTGGCGTTGCAGAATTAAAGGATGAAAGTGAAAAATTTAAAAGCATAAACTTTGCGCCTTCGCTCCTTTGCGCCTTTGCGCGAAACATAATTCTATGCAACGCCAAAATTCCTAACTACCGATACCCAAACGCCCAGCTAAAGCCGGAGTTAAAGGTAAAAGAGTAGCAATCATTAAAAACAAAGCCAAAAGACATAAAGCCGCTCTAGCATCATCTGGTTCACTGATTTCATTCAAACTAGGACGTTCTAAATCCCGTTGTAAAAACAAAATCACAATTGCCCAATACATCGCCAAAGGATTACCTAATGATACGATAGCCAGTAAAACTATCGTCGCAAAAGTGGTTCTCCCTGCGGTTTTGCGTCCATAAATCGCTTGTACAATTCTCCCCCCGTCCAATTGTCCAGCGGGCATTAAATTCAAAGCAGTAATGACTAATCCTAACCAACCAACAATTACCAAAGGATGAATATTCACCAACGGAGATTGTAAAGCCGAACCGAGGACAACCCGTGCCAAGCTACCGACTAAAATTGAACCTTGAAAAAACTGATTAGGTAATTGAAATAAACTCCCTGGGTGGGACAGTAGCAATCCTATTACCAGTAATAGTAGGGAAGTAATCCCCCCAAAAGCCGGTCCAGCCAAAGCAATATCAAATAAAGCATTCCGGCTAGGGACAAGGGACTCAAACCGAGTAATTGCCCCAAAAGAACCAATTTGCACCGCTGGTAAAAAGAATGGCCAACTTAATTTGACTTGGTGACGACGCGCTAATAGCCAATGTCCCACTTCGTGAGAGATCAAAATTACCAATAAACCCAAGGCAATAGGTAAGGTTTCGGCAAAGCGTTCGGGGTTACTGAATAAATCGAAATTCTGTAATATACCCCCCACTTCTAAGCTGGTAGCGATGGTTGCTATCAACAAGATCACCGCAAAAGCTTTTTGTGCTAACTGGGTGCGTTGGGGGTCTGTGCGGCTAGGGAGAACAATCATCACAGGTTTACTGTCAGTATCTTCTACCAAAAACAGCCGATATTTATCATCTAACCGTTCTCGTAAAGTTTTCGTCAGTCGGTTGTGAACGGCTTCTGGTTCTCCGCGCAAGTTGCCTTTAAAAACTACTCCTTCTTGGTAGGGAATAGTTTCGGTGGCAAAAAATGTGTCAATGCCAAAAATGCCTCTAATTAGGCTTAAATCTGCTTCAGGTATGGGTGTTGGTGCTAATTGTAGTTCTGATACTACAACTGAACTGTCTTTATCACCTTCGCTTGCAGTTTGGGCAGCGAGTCGCTCTGTTGCCCGTTGTTTGAGAATAGCATCTTGTCCCGCGTCCCGTAATTTTCTACCCAGGAAAATATACAATCCAGCGGAAGCTACCACTAAGAATAAGATACCAACGATGTTGATATAAATCCCAGCGGCAAATAATCCAAAGAACAAAAGCCAGGGAGTCATTAAAACGAGGGATTGTAACCAGGCTAAGATGCCTAGTTTACCAAAAGGTCTGGCGCGATAAAAGCCCCAGCCTAAAATGCCGGACGCTATCAGCACAATGGCTGCAATTATAGGAGTTTCCGATGAAGTCAACATCTCTAAACCTTTGCTATTGAGACCGAAGCTAGTACCGCAGTGCGGAATTAAAAATTAAAAATTAAAAATTAAAAAAGCAGATTACACAAGCTTTTGTCAAATTTTTAATGGTTGATTGACTTACGCCGTTGTGTACTAGTACAAGTCTGTTTTTCTATATATTTTACCATTTTTGAGGATAAAATCAATAAATAAGTTGATTTGTTTTCTGCTCAAATTGCGCTATGTTGTGGTGACACTACACGCAGTTATCAGGCTTTAAGTAATATTCTTTTGTCAAAGAATTGACAAAGTGCAATTTTTATGATTTGAAAATTCGCTACAAAAGGACAGTATCAAAGTTCTGATGCTGTTTCAGGGGCAATAATTTCTCCAGCACCCAGTTTTAACATTATATCCTGATCGGTAATCAATTCTTTGAGTTCTTTAACTTGCAAATTCATTTTTTCACAAGCTTGGCGTAATTCTTGAGCAAATGTATTAATATCATCCCCATAACCACACTGACACGCAGCGGTTTCTATTCCCTGGTTGGCGTTTGCTCTAGCACAATCTACTAATTCTGTATCATGTAATGGTTCTGGAGATGCCATAAGTGGATTTTTTAATATTTATCTATTTCCATTTCGCAATTATATTAGTTATTAAATATTTATTTATCTGTCTTTAGTCTGAAATTTTTATTAATTAATATGGCATTTGTTTGTGTGGTGAACTGTAATTTTTTTTAACGAACCGCAGAGGCGCAGAGGTCGCAGAGGTGGAGAATGAAGAGATGGAGATTTTTATATTTAACAAAACGATACATTTACAATCTTTATCTGCACTCTCTCTTGGGGTATATATTAGGTAAGGAAGTAGTATGGGTATGGGGATATGGTGACACTAAATATTGATGATTTTCAGGAAGTTGATAAATTTCGGAGTTTACAATTAACTTTACGCGATCGCTGGAAAACTAGCGAGTTATTCGATAATAGTGAAGCGGATATTTTAATTATTCCTTCTTTGAGTATAGATCAGCGGGAATTACTCAAGGTGGAAGGCTGTGAGCATTATGAGGAAAGGTTACTTTTTTCGTTAATGCGGTTACGAAATCCCCGCACTAGGTTGATTTATGTGACTTCAATGCCGCTTCATCCTAGCATTATTGACTATTATCTGCAATTACTTCCGGGTATTCCTTTTTCTCATGCTCGTCATCGGTTATTATTACTTTCTACTTATGATTCTTCTTTAAAACCTCTGAGTCAAAAAATATTGGAACGTCCTCGCTTATTAGAAAGAATTCACAAGGCTTTGCGGTTAGATAAGGCTTTTATGGTCTGTTATAATTCTACTTTTTGGGAATCGGAATTATCTCTAAAGTTGGGTGTACCTCTATATGCTGCTGCACCAGATTTACAAATTTGGGGAACAAAAAGCGGCAGCAGACAAATTTTCAAAGAAAGTGATGTCCCCCTTCCCGACGGTAGTGAGTTAGTCAGAAATACCAACGATCTAGCCAATGCTGCGGCTGATTTGTGGGAACGTCAACCCACATTACAAAGAATGGTAATTAAGTTGAATGAAGGGTTTTCAGGAGAGGGAAATGCACTCTTAGATCTAAGACAAATAATGGATTTTGCACCGGGAAAAGCTGATCATATTCACAGGGTAGCAGCTATTAGCGATCGCTTTCTAAATTTACGCTTTCAATCTTTACAAGAAACCTGGGCAAATTTTTCCCAGCGCATTCCCGAATTAGGGGCAATTGTTGAAGCTTTTATCGAAGGAGAAATCAAAAACTCTCCCAGTGTTCAAGGCAGAATTACACCCAATGGAGAGGTAGAAATTATTTCTACCCATGACCAAATTTTAGGCGGTCCAGACGGACAAATCTATATAGGTTGTCGTTTTCCTGCAGATGCAAATTATCGCTGTGAATTACAGGAATTAGGTTTAAGAGTTGGTAAAAAATTAGCAGAGAAAGGAGCTTTGGAAAGATTTGCAGTTGACTTTGTGACTGTTGATAAAGGTGATGGTAAATGGGATATTCAAGCCATTGAAATTAACCTTCGTAAAGGGGGAACAACTCACCCATTTATGACTTTAAAATTCCTCACTAATGGTCGTTATGATTTATCCACGGGTTTATTTTATAGTCAACAAGGTAGACCAAAATATTATATTGCCACAGACAATTTGCAAAAAGCTAGTTATCAGGGATTATTACCTAATGATTTAATGGATATTATCGCCCACCATAGACTACATTTTGATAGTGGCACGGAAACAGGTACGGTATTTCATCTCATGGGTTGCCTTTCCCAGTTTGGTAAATTGGGATTAACAAGTATTGGTGATTCTCCCCAGGAAGCCCAAGACATTTATCACAAAGTTATTGAAGTTCTTGATCAAGAAACTAGCAGCGATTATACTAATCGTGCTATGTTTTCTGATGACAATTTTCCTCTAACTGGAGATGGATATAGTTGTTAAAATTTTGAGGGTGCTATGTTACAAATATCACAAATGTATAAGGAATTGAACTTACCTAAGTATTTTATAGTTGTATTATGGTTTTTATTATCACTGATGGGAGTGCTAATGTTGTTGGGAACGTTCCCACCTAATAACACTAATAATCCCTTAGAAACAAGCAATACCGTAGTATTACATGATCAACAAAAACAATATAAATTAGGGAAATATCTGGAAATTTTCCAAGATCCAACCCAACAGTTAACAATAGCAGATGTTAGTCAACAGCCACAAAAATTTACCCCCAGTCATACAGATATCCCGAATATGGGCTTCTCTAAATCTGCAATTTGGGCTAAGGTAAAGTTACAAAATCACAGCACTGCCATCTCAGAATGGTATCTTCAAGGCGCACCTAATAATGTGGATCAGGTGGAATTATATATTCCTCAAGGAAATACCTGGATTAAAAAACAAATTGGTCGCTTACTGCCTTTTTCTAATCGTGAACTGTCAGATCGTAAGCTTATATTTATCCTCCCTTTAGCTGTAGATGAAGAAAAGACTATTTATTTGCGATATACCAGTCAGGGAACTATAGCCATTGATGTCATTCTCTGGACACCTCTTGCTTACTATAAAAGTGGTTCTACCCAGCAACTATTACTGGGTGGATTTTATGGGATTTTATTGAGTTTTGTAATCATAAATTTACTGCTGGTTTGCTTATTAAAAGATGTTGTTTACCAATACTACGTTCTTTTCCTAATTGGTCTGACTGGTCAGTTTTTTATCAGATATGGTTTGGCCTTCCAATATCTATGGCCAGAATTTCCTGGATATAACATTCCTGTTTTATTAATATTTCTATGCATTATTCTAGTAGGCTATTCCAGCTTCTTTATCTCATTTTTGCAAGTGCGTGTTTATAGTTATCAACTCTACAAACTCATGAATTGGTTTCGCTGGACTAGTGTGGGATATACTTTATTTAATTGGTATTTTCCTGTTCGTAATAGCATCATTATTATTATGTTGTTGTTGATAATTATGTCTATAGTGATGATTTATGCTAGTTTCTACATCTGGTCTAAAGGTTTTACTCCGGCTCGATTTGCTATTTTAGCATTTAGCTGCTTTTTATTAGGTATAGCTATGTTGTGTGCTACCTACCTTGGTTGGTTCTCTGTCAATCCATTGACTGAAGAATTTATTCGTCTTCAAGTAATTGGCTTATTATTTTTTTTAGCCATAGCTTTAATCGATCATATTAATTTATTGAAAAAAGAACGCAACAAACTAGCATCAGAACAACAAAAACTAGCCATGATAGTGGAAAATAGTTCAGAATTTATTACTATTACTAATCTTAATGGAGAAACAATTTTTATGAATGATGCGGCGAAGAAAATGATCGGTTTAATTAGTGAAAATTATGATTCAGAAGTAAATATATTAGATTATCTTTGTCCAGAGGAGCGAAATTTATTTGAATCACAGATTTTGCCAACTGTATTAGAAATAGGAAGTTGGGAAGGAGAATTAAAATTTTGTAACTTGAAAACAGGAACAATCATTTATAGTATCGCTTATTTTTTATTAATCAAGGATCAGCTAACAGCAAAAACCACTAGTTTAGCATCTATTATTAGGGATATATCTCCAATTAAACAAGCTAAAAATGAGATAATTGAGGCACTAAAAAAACAAAAGGCTATTAGCGAAATGAAATCGCGCTTTATGACAATGTCATCCCATGAGTTTCGCACACCTCTAACCATTATCTCCTCATCTACAAGCATTTTACAAAACTTTGGCGATCGCCTCACTTCAGAAAATAAACAGGGACACCTAAAGACTATCCAAGAAACTATTACTCGGATGATTCAACTTCTAGACGATGTCCTCACTATCAACCGCACCGAAGCTGAAAAAATAGAATTTAACCCAGAATTAAGTGATATAATTGCTTTCTGTCATGATCTCAAAAAGAAAATAGAAACTACTTGTCAGCACCATACCATTGACTTTTCTTGGAACTTAGGCGCAGGAGTTGCAGACAGTTCTCTAATTGTTAATTTTGATCAAAAACTCTTGCATCAGATTCTGACTAATTTACTGACTAATGCCATTAAATACTCACCTGGAAAAACTTTAGTTGATTTTAATTTAACAAAAGAAAATGACCAACTGATCTTTAAAATCACCGATAGTGGCATCGGTATTCCTGAAAAAGATCAGGTTAATTTATTTACATCTTTTTATAGAGCCTCTAACGTCGGTTCGATTTCTGGCACAGGTTTGGGATTATCCATAGTGAAAAAATGTGTAGATTTGCACAAAGGCAAAATTATCTTAGATAGTCAAGTAGGACAAGGAACAACATTTACAGTAATTATTCCCTGGGAACAGTAAAAACTTATTTACCGCTTAATTATACTCCAATGATTAACATTAACGCTAACAATACAAATACACTATACTAATCATGTGTTAACATTAAACATGGGTTGAGCATTCTGGAAAATAGTTAATAACTTGATTTTAAATGCTCCAAAGCCGATAATTAGTAGTTGTGAGAATTGATTGATTTTTATATTTTAATCTTTAAAAGCCTTAATGGACGGTTGCTTCTCGGTTCACTGCATAAATCCCCATTGTCAACGTCCCTATCCTCAACCCTGGGGAAACAAATTCTGTAACAGTTGTGGCGCACCGCTGCATCTGTTAAATCGCTATTTCTCTCTTAAACCTCTCGGTGCGGGGGGATTTGCCCAAATTTACACAATTTGGGATGAAAAGACACAGACAGAAAAAGTGCTGAAGGTGCTGGTAGAAACCTCACCCAAGGCGCTGGAATTATTCAAGCAAGAAGCGGAAGTTTTAAGTAGTTTCCGTAACTCTGGCGTACCTACAGTTGATGCTGACGGATATTTTCAAATTAATTTGGTTAACCCTAAACCCTATCAATTACCATGTTTGGTGATGGAAAAAATCAATGGCTACACTTTAGAGGAAGTATTAATAAATTCTCCTCAAGGTTGTTCCGAAGATTTGGTAATAGGTTGGTTTATTCAAGCTGTACAGATTTTACAGGAATTACATCAACGCCAAATTATTCACCGAGATATAAAACCTTCTAATTTAATGTTGCGTACTTCTACACCCGCAACCCCTGGGAAGGATGATAAATTGGTGCTAATTGATTTTGGCGGCGCTAAACAATTTAGTGGTTCAGTTTTGCGATCGCATCCCACATCTACACGCTTGTACTCCTCCGGTTATAGTCCTTACGAACAAATTCGCGGTGGTAATGTTGGCCCAGCCGCAGATTTTTATGCTTTAGGACGGACTATAATTCAACTACTAACAGGTAAGTATCCGCCAGACTTAGAAGATAGTCTGACAGGTAAATTACGCTGGCGTAATTACCGACAGATTAAATCAGATTTAGCGGATTTAATTGATGAGATGGTACAGGATGATCCGAAATTTCGTCCAGCGGATGCAGCTATTATTCATAAGCGATTAATCAAGATTGCTTCTTTACGTCCACACAAGGGGTTATTGATCAGCGCAGGTCATTGTGTTGTAACATCAATTACTGATATTACTCAATTCATAAGTAATACTACTGTATTTATAATTGAGGGAATATATAAATTTTTATTAGCTTGTTTGGCGACTATTTGGGTGATGATTCTGACAAGTATCTGCGCGGGAATCGGGACTATAATTGGTTTTGTCCTGGCTTACCATACCAGTTTAGGCGCTCGCTGGTTAGAATTACTAGCCTATCCATTACCAACATTAGTCCAAAAACAACCTTATATAGCCGCAGAAAGTATAGTTTATGGTTTTGCAGGTTTGGGAACAGGTTGGGGATTAACCTTATCAGGCTGTTTTGGACAAAAGCGGCGGTTTCTGATCACAGCTTTAATGGGCTTAATTGGCTACAGTTTAGGCTGGATAGCTTGTCAATTCATCACCACTCCAAATCCGGCGGAAAGCTTAGTCACATGGATTTTAATCTCACTTCCCCTCTTAACCCTCGGCTTAGGTCTTCGCAGTCATCAAATCGCTTATGCTGTCATTGCAGGTTTAGGAAGCGCCAACTTGATAGCCATTTTCGTGCGGTTAGGATTGAGACTGCATTTATTCCATTTTTCCAGTCAACCACAAGGGCTGGATGTATTTTCACCCATAGTTTTTTTTAGTTTAGTGAGTATCTTAATTAGTTTTTCCTTGAGTATAAGCCATTACCTAGTTGTCCCTAGCTTACGCTGGCTAGGTTGGCGATAACAATTAAAAATTCGGTATTAGTAACAATACCTTGTCCATTCTCTGTAGGTTGGGTTAAGTGACAGCGCAACCCAGCGCTCATGTTGGATTTCATGCTGATTGCTTGGCCTTCACGCAGTGTCCCGCAGGGATACGTTTACGTTCCACAACCCAACCTTGTATCTTATGGATTATTTAACTTTTCAAGTCTTGCGTGTCTTTTTTGCTGATGCAAGCGGTAAATTTTTATTTATCTATTTTAGCTCAATATGTAAAATTGCCCCATCAAACTCAAGCTATGATTGAGGATGGCTATATTCACCAACTGTAAAATCAATGGACAGACGATCTTTTTTATTGGGTACAAGTACCTTAACACTTTCTCAATTGATCACAGGATGCGGAACAAACCAGCAACCTCCCTTAAATGTACAGCTATTAAAAAATTCTATTCCTGGTCAGGTAGTTAATCAGTTTCGGAAAACTGTAACTCAAGGGGGAAAATTGAAATTTACCCCAGTGAATCAGCTTCAGGAGTTATTTAAATTATTACAGACTTGGCAACAACCGCCAACTAATAATCAGCAAGAATGGACTCGTTATTTACCATTTAATCAAAATCAAAAATCACCGACTGCTAATTTAGTTACCTTGGGAGATTATTGGTTACAAGCAGCAATTGATCAAAAACTAATTCAACCATTAGCAACAACAAATATCAAAAATTTAGCTAACTTAAATGAAAAATGGCAACAACTAATTAAGCGTGATCAAGAAGGTAAAATTTGGGGTGTTCCTTATCGGTGGGGGAATACAGTAATTATTTATAATCAAGAAAAGTTTCAACAATTAGGTTGGAAACCAACAGATTGGAGTGATTTATGGCGGAGTGAATTACAAAATCGGATTTCTTTACTTAATCATCCCAGAGAAGTAATTGGTTTAGTTTTGAAGAAATTAGGAAAATCTTATAACACGGAAAATATCAAGCAAATTTCCGCACTAAAACCAGAATTACAAGCATTAAATCAACAAGTCAAATTCTATGATTCTCAAAACTATCTAGAACCATTAATTACTGGGGATACTTGGTTAGCAGTTGGTTGGTCTCATGATATTATTCCGGTAATCAGTCGTTATCAAAAATTTGCCGCAGTTGTTCCCCAATCAGGAACAGCAATTTGGACTGATTTATGGGTAAGTCCTACAGGTGTTAGTAATGATGGTTTAGCATATCAATGGTTAGATTTTTGTTTACAACCCAATACCTCTAAACAAATTGCCTTACTAACTAAAAGCAATTCTCCTGTGGACAATGCTATGGTCCTGGGGGATATTCAGAAACAGTTACAGAATTTATTATTAACTGATGCTGAAATTCTGGCCAAAAGTGAATTTATACTCCCCTTACCTCCAGCAGTTATGAAAGAGTATGAAGATTTATTCATCAAGATCAAACAATCATAATTTTGGCAAGAAGAACGGAATCCAACTTTGCTTTTGATGATTCATTCTTGAGGATAATTGCTGATTTTGTCTCTTTGGACTCTAATCCATAACTGCTGACTTTTGTGAAATTTTAAGTTCAGTAAAGATGTTTGTAATCAATAGGGCTTACGGACTGGTGGAGTTTTGGAAAATAGCCTGGTTTTGAAACCAATCCTTTCCTATCTGAATAGTAATATCTGAACCGATATTACCAGTGCTTTCTACGCGTACTTCCCCAAATCCCAAGAGACTACGGACTGATTCGGCACTATCTCCATCTCCTTGTTGTGCCACAATGTGAGTTATATCCAGGGGTTGTCCCCAGGGTTTGGAGACAAAGATATTTTTATATCCAGCTTTTTCCAATGTTCTAATTAGGGGACGCAATTGAGAGCGATTGTTCCCTGTACTATCCTGAATAGCTACACGCAGATGACTAGGTTCAGCAAACGATATTTCTGCCGTCTTCGCTTCTAAACCGAAATGCTGCGTCATTACTTTCGCAATATTCCGCCCATCTGGAACCCAGTAGCTGGCATCAAACTCATGATTGTCGCTAAAGCGTCCAGGTAGCATTAACATTTGCATATTCGAGCGATTGATTTTTGAGCCAAAACCAACTAGCGCTACTAATTCCTCAACAGATAAGTTAGTATCAATATTTTCCTTAACAACATTGAGAATGTCTGGTAATTTCGTGATGGTTGTCGGGTTCAGAGTCTGTTCAATTAAAGACCGCAACACCATTTGCTGGCGCTGAATTCGACCAATATCTCCCAGTTCATCATGACGATAGCGGAGTAATTGCAATGCCTGTTCACCATTGAGATGTTGTTGACCCGCTTTTAAATTAATGTATAAATGCTGGGAATCATCCCGATATTTCATGTTTTTGGGAACATAAATATTCACTCCCCCCAAAGCTTCAATTAGCTTACTAACGCCCAAAACATTAATACGAATATAGCGATCAATTCCTACTCCACCTAAAAGATTACTAACGGTTTTCGCCGTTAACGCTGGTCCACCCTCTGCATTAGCCGCATTAATTTTTTTCACTCCATACCCTTCAATTTCTGCACGGGTATCTCTAGGCACAGAAAGCATGACTATTTTTTTTGTCTCTGGATCAAATTTGATCAACAGCATGACATCAGAAAGACCGTCAAAAGAATTAATTTGGGGTAAATAACTCAGATTTTTGCTGTCAGAAGGGGGGTTTTGGACATCTGGAGGCAGTACGCTCATCCCCATTAGCAGGATATTAACAGGACGAGTTAGTTGGGAAAATTGTAACCCATTGCCAGAAATACTATCCCCATCAAATACCGCTTCCTCCTGGGGACTGAGTTGAGCTTGTTGCAAAGGCGTACTTTCCCAAGAAACCGCCAACAACGCCCCTGCAAGTCCAGATACTAGGGCAATCCCACCCATACCCACCGCAAACCATAGCCACCGTCCTAATTTTGATGGGCGGGAATTTTGCCCTTTCCCCTTATATTTAGCTTTTGCGGCTCTTTGTTGTGCTGCTGATGTTTTTTGACTAGTCACAGACTTCCTCTCACCTACGATTTTAAATAAAGTAAATTTGCCGACTCAATACATCCCAAACAAATCAGACTATAATAGCTAACTTCTCATCAAATTTGCTATAATAAACCTCCGAATATACAACAGAATTCACAAACCAGGGGTTAGGGGTGAAAGCCTTTTTATTAATCTTGAGATTTTGATTTCAAATTTATACTTCCGGCAATCTGTAACGGGCTGCGATAATTTCTGTCAGTTTGGAAGTGTAGGAGCATAATTTCCCGATTCGCTATTTAATACTTATGCCATAGTCGCTCTGCCAAGTTGCTAAATCCTGGTAAACGGGAAGATTTGCCTTGAATGACCCGGAAAATCAACCAAACACTGACTAAAAAGTAACCAGAAGTCAGAAAACTATTGAGAATTAACAAGCGCAGTGTCAAAAGATCTGTTGCTGCTCCAGTAGTTAACAATAAATAACCTAACATCCAGATAAAGGCCAAGGTAATAGATAAACGGCTGGCAGTAACTTGTTCCCGGCTACCCTGACGCTGGTAGAGAGTCCACAGCGAGGGAAAAAAGCCGATAATGGGAATCAAATATAAAATAAGTTGTGTTTTTGAGATATCTGTATCTTTTGCTGGCAAGTTATCCATAGTGGTTGATGTGATCATAAACTAGAGATGGTGAATAATAGTCATTAAGTTAGAGATAATAACCTAAGTTGCTAATTAGGTAGGGGCAATTAACAATTTCAATTACCAATGACCAACTTCCATGGGATTAATACTTTGTCAAGAAGAAATCAATTTAGTTCTATAGTGTAATTACCTAAAAATGCAAACACGTAAGCTACTCAATTGGTGGCAAACATTGACACCTATAGCGAGATACTTAGCGATCGCGCTACTTGCACCGTTATTAGTTCTCAATGGTTGGGCTATTGCCGCAATTTTCAATTATTTTCACTCCCTGATCGTTATTTTAGTCGGAGCTTCGGTAATAGCATTTTTACTCAACTATCCCGTAAGTTGGATGGAAAATCACGGAGCAAAACGAGAGCAAGTAGCCATCCTCGTATTTTTGTTAGCATTATCCATTTTATTAGCTCTAGGTGTCACCCTGTTTCCTCTCGCCCTGACTCAAGCCCAACAACTGGTGGCGCGTTTACCAGACTTAATTGATTCAGGACGTTCACAATTAATGATACTCAATGGCAAGGCAGAAAGTGTAGGTTTACCCATTAACTTAGATGCTTTAGCCGCCCAAATCAATGATCGCGTCAAAGGACAATTACAGTCCATAGCTGGACAGGTGCTAAATCTAGCCGTGATCACTGTTACCAGTTTGTTGGATTTCCTACTAACAATGGTATTAACGTTTTATTTATTACAGCATGGCGGTGAACTTTGGCAAAGTTTAGTAGAATGGCTACCTTCTAAATTTCGCGCTCCCTTTTCCAAAACAGTCCGTTTAAGCTTTCAAAACTTTTTTATCACCCAATTAATTTTATCAACCTGCATGGCTTCTGCGCTGATTCCTACCTTTTTATGGCTGAAAGTTCCCTTTGGTCTATTATTTGGGTTAACTATTGGAGTCATGGCACTTATTCCCTTTGGCGGTTCTGTGGGTATCGCTTTGACAACTTCTTTGGTTTCACTCCAAGATGTTTCTATGGGGGTGAGGGTCTTAATAGCTGCCGTAATCGTGCAGCAAATTCTCGAAAATCTGATTGCACCCCGAATTTTAGGCAGTTTTACGGGTTTAAACCCCGTTTGGATTTTAATTTCTGTCTTAACTGGAGCGAGAATTGGCGGACTTTTAGGAGTAATCGTGGCTGTCCCCTGCGCTGTGGTTATTAAAAGCATCATCAGTGCTATTCGCCCCTCAGCACTGAGTCTTGATCCAGAAGACTCTTCTCTGGATGATATAGCCACACCTATGACACCAGAAGCATCTCCAAAAGTAGAAACCAATAATTCCTTGAGTGTTTCATAAGACCTCGCGGTAAGTGGGAAACGAGCGTGTCTTTAGACTTTCTGGTAAAAAGCCTAGTTCTGTATTGGGTAGATAAGATCTAGTAAAAACGTTATTGCTGTTATCTATCGAGGAATAAGCAAACGCACCTAATAGCATAACACTAGCGGCTGCTAAAACATAACGTCTGCCCAAACTTACCCCATAACGTCGTTGCAGAAAATTGGTTGTGATAGAATTCATAATTATTTCCTCAATTACTCCAGATTTTCGGGTGTCTATTGCAAAAGACGTTGCTAATCTACTAATTGTTCACTATCTCATCCACAGATTCATAAATCCTCAATCGTTACAGTTTTGGTAACAACTGTTCCCTGTTCCCTGTAGATAAACATCAATTATTCTTACTCACAAATACAAACCCCCGCGTCTTGGCTGCTGTTGAATCAACAGTATTCATTGCCTTCCATAAATCTGCTGTTTTCACCCAAACAGGTGGATATTTATAGCGCGAAACATCCATAATTAAAAATCTATCTGTTAACTCGTTATATGCAGCTAAAGGCGAAATATGTCCACCTCGTTCTTGACCAATTTCCTGACGTAAATAGTTAATAATAATAAAATTTCCTGGTTGCTTTACATTCTCTGCTGCTAACTTGCGAAACTCTGCTAAATTTATCCCACCAGCATGATACACCTTAACTTGCACATCATAACTTTCCAATAATCCTCCTAACTGATCTAAAGTCATACCTTGACGGGCAACAACTTCAGAATTTACGACTTTTCTAGTTTTTTCATTACTGAAAAAGTTATCTTGGGTAAATACTCGAAATGGTTTATATTGTGGTGCTTCTGGTGCAGGAATTTTCAAGCTATTTAACACCATCACCATACTAGCAACTCCACAATATGCCTGATTAATTTGGGTGACAAATTGTGTACTTAATGGGAAAAAATCACTTTTTGACTTACTAGCAATTAATAATGTTTCACCTTCAGGAGTATCAAAACCAATCAAGTTTGAAGAAAGTGATAATGTTTGGGCGTAAACATGAACTCCAGCCAAACAAATACCTAAAGTAATAATTTTAATTGATGTTTTGATAGGATTGATTGCTGCCAATTTCATAGTTTATTTTCAACCTAATTTAAGTTGTTTGAAGGGAAAAACCCAGGTGCGATTGTATATTATTGTTAAATCAAAATCCCCGCAATTCCCGCAGTGATAAAACCCGCTAATAATCCACCAATCATAGTTCTTACACCCATACGGGCTAAGTCTTGTTGGCGGTTGGGTGCTATTCCTGTCATCCCCCCAATAGTAATGCCAATTGAGCCAATATTAGCAAAATTACACAAAGCGTAAGTGGCAATAATTGCTGAACGTTGAGAAATTTCTTGTTTCTTAATCATTTCTCCTAAATCCAAATAGGCGATAAATTCATTAAGAATCGTCTTTTTACCTAATAATGCTCCAACTTGTCCACAGTCAGCCCAAGGTATACCCATTAACCAAGCTACGGGAAACATAATTAAAGATAACATCCCTTCTAAAGATAATTGCGGATAACCTGCCAAATTTCCCAACCAACTTAAACTAGCATTCACAGCAGCTAATAAACTCAAAAAAGCAATTATTATGACTCCAACATTAACCGCTAATTTTACGCCATCAATTGCCCCAGATGTGGCTGCATCGAGAACATTAACATAATTACTTTTGATGTCTATATTAACTTTTTCTGTAGTTTCCGATACTTCTGTTTCTGGATACATTATTTTTGATACTATCAAGGCAACAGGAGAAGTCATAAAAAAAGCAGCAATTAAATGTTCTGGTGGAATCCCAAAGGACAAATAAGCACCTAGTACACCCCCAGCAATGGTAGCAAAACCACCAGTCATGACGGCGTGCAATTCAGATTTTGTCATGTTTGCTAGGTAAGGTTTGACCATGAGTGCTGCTTCTGTTGGTCCCAAGAAGATATTTCCCGCACAGGACAAAGATTCAGAACCTGATGTTTTCATGGTTTTCATCATCAACCATGCTAGGGCATTGACAACTCTTTGCAAAATGCCATAGTAATAAAGAATACTGATAAATGATGAGAAAAAGATAATTGTGGGGAGAATTTGAAAAGCAAACAGATGATCTTTGAAGTTTTCACCAAAGACAAATTTTGCACCAACATCAGAAAAAGCTAAAAAGTTACCAACGATATTTCCCAAGGATTTAAATAAGTTCAAACCCCAAGCCGTTTTGAGAATTACTAAAGCCAAAATAAATTCTAACCCCAATCCCCAGGCGACTGTCCGCCAACGCACAGCTTGACGATTCACGGACAGGGCGTAGCATATACCGATGAAAACACAAATGCCTAAAGATGAAATAGTGCGTTCCATATTCAATGTTTCCATATTTTTTGCAAATAAGCTTCAGAATAACTTAATTTCCGATCATTAAGTGCCGAATTAGCTGATTTAGGCGGTATTTATCACCAAAATGCTGCTAATGCAAGGGAAGAAAAACAGGATATTTGCTGGCTTAATTAATCTTAAATATAAAGAAATAATTAAAAGTATACAAAACTTAAATAAATTGTTATTACAGAACTATGCAAATGGGAATAAAGAGTGTATATTAGTTTCAACTTCAGTATACCGAAAGATTTATAGTCTACCAATTATGAGATACCTCTGGTTCACAACAAAATGAACTGGGGGTATCTGTGTTTTGGGAACTGTAGAGACGTTCCATGGAACATCTCTACAAGGGTTTCAAACCACGCACGTTTAATTCTCACCAGATGTCTATTGATAATCATAAGTAATGAATTATACATTACCCAATATCATGCTTATCTCTCCAGCTTGTTTCTGTAAATCTAAATCTTGATAGATTTGCAAACTCTGAGTTAAAAACTGATGAGCAATAACTTGATTATCAGGCTGATTTTGCTGTGTCCGTTTCAGGTAAATTTCCCCTAACAGCTTATATACTGAAGCTGTCAATTTTTGGCGGTTGTAATCTTGAAATATTTCTAAACATCCTTGAGCCATTTCTTCGCTCCGGTTAAGATTTTCTTGATATTGTCCTAGAGTATTGATTTCTATGGCTTGGTGGATATTTTTCTCAGCTTGTTTCATTAATTCAGTAGCTTCTATTGTGTGTACGGTATTTTTGGCTAATAAGATTTGACAATTAGCAAGTCGTCGAAAACATCTAGCAACATTTTCATCTCTACCTAATCGTTGGTAAAGTTCCCGACTTTGTTCGTGGTAACTTATTGCTTGTTCGTATTTACCCCAACCTTGATAAATCTTTCCTAGTTGATCGTAAGCAAGAGCAATTCTATCTTGGTCATTTAACTGCAGACGAATAGCTAAATCTTGGTTTTCACAATCAACAGCTTGCTGATATTTTCCCCATTCTCTATAGCAATCAGCTATCCAATACCATGAATCAGCTACATCTTTTTCCTTACCTAATTGTTGATAAAGTTCCCGACTTTGTTCGTGGTAACTTATTGCTTCTTCGTATTTACCACAACCTTGATAAATCCTTCCTAATTTATCGTAAGCAAGAGCAATTCTATCTTGGTCATTTAACTGCTGACGAATCGCTGCAACTTTGATCATAATTATGAAATTGACGGCTAATTTCTAGAGCAGGTGTCATTTCTTCACCCAGTTCTTTTACTAAATTTCTAATACTATCAAAAAGTGAAGATTCTAATTGATTAACAATTTTTGTTACATAATTATCTAATCCTAACGATTGACCACAAGCAACATACAAAATAGCTGTTTTTGCTTTAACTTACCTTTGGGGGTTAAAGTCCCCTGCTTCTACAAGCAGCGGGTTTTGCGTCGGGGTAAAATCCCCGTTGCAAAACGTAATTCTAAATTCTAAATTCTAAATTCTGCATTCTTTTAATAGCTTGCTGTGCAATTTGCAAACCAATCAAAACCTACAACTTCAGCATAGCCAATGTTATATCTATCTAGGGCTGTTTGGGTATCTATCCAAATAACAGTATGTGTATTTCCTAATTTTTGTTCTAATCGTCGCAGTTCAGTAGTTTTACCGCCACCTCGATGACCCGCCAGTAAAAATTTTGCTGGATCATCTACCACTTCTTCTAACATACCTCTAAGATACAAGGTTGGGTTGTGGAACGTAAACGTATCCCTGCGGGACACTGCGTGAACGCCAAGCAATCAGCATGAAATCCAACATGAGCGCTGGGTTGCGCTGTCACTTAACCCAACCTGCAAAAAATGGCTAAGGTATTGAAACAAGATGAAAAGTTAAATAATCCATAAGTATATCGAAGATCCTCAGTAAAGTGAATAACATAGAGACAATATTTTTTGGTGCAGGTATTAA
This sequence comes from Dolichospermum sp. UHCC 0260, assembly GCF_009711985.1. Taxonomy (NCBI): domain Bacteria; kingdom Bacillati; phylum Cyanobacteriota; class Cyanophyceae; order Nostocales; family Aphanizomenonaceae; genus Dolichospermum; species Dolichospermum sp. UHCC 0260. The sequence goes on from NZ_VIKZ01000042.1 coordinate 65,870, forward strand.
ATGGAATCTTTAGAAAAACAAATTCTCACATTGAGCCAGAAAGTTGATGCTATCTATGAAGTGATTGAAAGGCTTGATATGCGGCTATCTCAAGCTTTGTCAGATTCATCTTTAGATAAGTTACCAGTCATAGAACATTATCTAGAAAAGAAACAGCCAGTGCCTGAGTTAAAAGAATTGAAGCATAAAGATATTTTGTCAGATGGTATTGTAGAAATGAATTATCAGACGACAGATAAACAAATAACACCAGAAATCCAAATTCAACGGCTAACAGCTCAGTTAACCGCTGCATATCATCGGATTGCTGCTTTAGAAGAACAGTTACTCAGACAGAGAGTTTATTAATTGCGGCTGATTTCTTCAAGTTGGGCTTCAATAGCTGCTAATAATTGATTTTGTTGCCAATTTTGACTTAAAGAGGCAGCTATACAAGCCGCACCAGCACCAATACCTTCTTTGACAAAACCCCGTTCATAAGCTTGAAGTTGAGGATATCGAGAATTAGCAAAACTCAATTGTGTAGCTAACAAGGGAGGGATGCTATTTTTGTGTAAACTTTGGGCTAAATCAACTGTTGCACCTGTGGGATCTTCTGCTACCCAACGGGTTGTGCCGATGACAATTTCTGCGGGTTGCCAAGATAAAGAGTATGTGTGAGCGATCGCTTGAATTAAAGCATAAACTGCTAACATTTGTGTACCTCCACCCAATAATACCCCACAACTCCGACTCGCGGCGATCGCCATTCCTGCTACTACCACCTGCATAGGATCACCTACTGCGGCCACCAGTTCTAAAGGATCAACTGACGGGGGAATTTTTGCCAATCCCGCTTGCACCAAATCCCATTTCTGTCCGTGATTACACACAGGATGGCTACTATTAACTTTACCAACAGCATCAATGCCCAAACCAGTTAAAATTGCCAAGGCTGTTGTTGTGCCACCGACAACGCACTCGCTGAGAATTAAATACCCATGAGAACTTAATTCAGAACTTAATTGATCACCCCAACGCAATCCTTGTGCTAATAAATGTTTGACAGTATCTATATCCATAGCTGCACCCTGACTTAAACACTTCGCCGGCGCACCACCCAAATCAATTAATGGTACAGGTGGAGTATGGGGTAATCCCGCATTAAACAAGTACACAGGGATATTTAAATTAGCCACCACCGCCCGCGAAATCAGCACAGGAGAAGCCCCGGAAGTCAAAGGAGGGAGAGGGTACTTGGGTTGATGTTCAGCACCGTAATAGAGAAATTCTCCATCAGCACAAGCTGTATATTGGCGATCCTGTGGAGTCAACCCAGCGGCAGAAATACCAGGAATTAAACCCGTTTCTGTAAATCCTAAAATACAGGCAAATATCGGTAATTTACCCCGATAACGATGAAGCCATGCTTTGCCCTGGGGAACTTGTGTGTAAATATTAATCATATAGCAGGTCATTGGTGATTGGTCATTGGTCATTGGTGATTGGTCATTGGTCATTGGTCATTGGTCATTGGTTATTGGTTATTGAGAAAATTCTTCTTTCTTCCTTCTTCCTTCTTCCTTCTTCCTTCTTCATCCTGACTCGGTGACTCC
>NZ_VIKZ01000042.1:67611-116754 GCF_009711985.1 Dolichospermum sp. UHCC 0260
TCCTGACCCTTCTTTCTGCCTCCTTCTTTCTGCCTCCTCATTCATAATCCATCAACACTTGCAACCAATGAGGTGGACGGGGAATGGGATTTCCTAAGCGATCCAAAAGTAACAAAGCAGTAAGATGGACTATAAACAAGTAAATAAAATTATTAAGAACAATGAAAGCGATCGCTCCTAATTGAATTAATAATAAATTGGGAGTCATTAACAATTCCAACTTTAAAAAAATCCATTCAATAATTTCTGTCACTTGGTTAATCACATAAACCCACAAATCTTCCCCCGATAGCACAGACAAAAACCACAGCCGAAAAAACACCCCCATAGTCCCCAATAACGTCCCTAAAGTCATCGAAACAATCCAAGGGACACGACGATACCAAGTCACCCCCAATAGCACACCCATCAAGCCAAAAGGCATGACAAATAACAAACTGCGGACTGGACCCATCAACACAGACAACAGCAACCCAGAAGTCACCGCTGCCATCCAAGCTGCCCGTTTACCCCAACGTAAATAAACCAAAGCAATAGGGATAGGAAAAAATACCCGCAATACAGGACCCAAAGGAAAATAAAAATTAATAAACCAAATTAAACTGGCCGTACTTGCTAAAAAAGCCGTTTCCACCATCCTCAAGGTACTCTCAACTTTAAGAGGTTGGTACTGTAATTGACTTTGGGGAAGAGATTCAGGAGATGAATCTTTCTCTGGTTCTTCTGGGAGCAAATCAACAATACTCATGCAGGCAACTAAATTAAACGATGGTTTTTTCCAAAGCTGACCAATCGGGAATATGAATTCTATCTTGATCTCTGACAATCAAACCCTTTTTTTCTAATTTTGTCAGCACTCTTGTCACAGTTTCCCGTGCCAATCCGCTTAAACTACTTAACTCGCGGTGGGGTAAATTAGGAATTTCCGTGCCTGTATTCTCTTGTTTGCTTTGCCCCTCTGCCAAAAATAGCAACGTATCCGCCACCCGTGACTGACTATCTGATTCCCGTAACTGCAATTTTCTGTTAACTTGTCGCAACCCATTAAATTACAACCACCTTTAATAGAGATTGTCTGAGATTACACCAACTATGTTATAAAAATTTCAGAGGGAACAGGAAAAACTCATGTTTAAGTTCCCTGTTCCCAGTTAAGAGTTCCCTGTTCCCTTGTCATAACGACAATTTTTAACGCCAACCTACTTAGAAGTATTATTTGATTTTCCTGTATCCCTCACGAGAGTGGATGAATAACACCACGCAATCGCGTAGACTGCGCTCTGCGCTTAAAAACTACCTAAACCTGAATCTTCTAAAATTTTGTACATTTTTAACTAAGGTAATTTAACGTGACTTCCCATATTGATGAAATTCACCAACTAATTGCAGATATTGATCACTTACTGTCTCACACAGCTAAAGGCATTTCTAAGTTCCTGTCTAACCAAGGACAACAGGAAAAAGACGTTTTACAACGAGTGCATAACTTCTTGGTGCGACTGAGTGAGGAGGAAGTATCAAAAGATGATGTCCTACCGGAAACTACAAACCCACTTCCCACACCAAAATTTTCATCTCTCTTGACACAATTTAACCAAGAGGTTAATGTTCCATCTGTATTTGAGTCTGGTTCGCATCAACCAGAGCTTAGTAGTATTGAAACAGGACAAATCAAACAAGAATTAATGGTCTTAATTCAGCCTTTACAAGCGGAATTATCCAGGCTGTTAGCAGAAAGAGCCGATTTGATTCAGGAAATTAGGCAACTAGAGCAAAAGCGACTGCAAAACCATTCATTAAGTCAGCAGTTAGCGAACCAAGACGAAATGATTTCTGAATTTTTAGAAGTCCTCATGGGTCGTTTAGTGCCACATCTAAAATCAAATTCTGCGGTAATAATTAACCCTGATTTACAGAATTTAGAAGCAATTACTTCTGCCATTCAACCTATTTTAGAATCAGCAGAACGGGTAGAACAGTTGGCAAATTTGGCTCGGAATTTAGATCAACACTTACTGTCTCTAGATGGAACTGTTAATACTATTTTTGAAGCCCTAGAACGGAATATTAACGCCTATTATCAATCCTTATCCCAAGCATTAGCTAAAATGCACAATGAGGGGATGCAAGGTGAACAATTGATGGCGAAGTTTCTCAATAATTTGACTCAATATTTACAACAACAAGTCTTGATTAATGAGTCTTCTATTTCTGATGTCAACACTGAAATAGTTTCGGCATCACCATTATTAACTGAGTCCTCTGTTGTTGAACAATTAACACCTTCAGAAAATGTATCTACAGAACTTCCGACTGCGGCATCACCATTATTAGCTGAGTCCACGGTTGTTGAACAATTAACACCTTCAGAAGATGTACTTGTAGAACTTCCTGCTGCGGAAATATTGCCAATTGATCTGGATACAGAGTTGTTACAAGAGCCAACACAATCTGCAAAAGATTTACAATTAACAAATACTGATGAAGTAGCTGAACTTTATGCCAGTTTCTTTAATACTGAAATTTCTTCACCGCTAAGTTTCTCATTTTCTCCTGATATTTTGCTGAAGGAAGATGAAAGTTTATCCATTGCTTCTGAAGTGGTTAATCATGATTTATCAGCATTAGAAATTAACAGTTCGATAGTTTCTAGTCTAGCTGACAGCACTACGTTAGCAGAACCAAATTCTGTGGATACAATTACAGTTCTGACTGATTTGTTAGTAGATACGACTCATGAACAAGTACCAATAACAGTTATCAATCAATCAGATAATTCCCACATAGAACCGGAAAATCAGGATGTAGCTTTAGATAAATGTCAGGAAGTAGATTTAAGTTTGACAACTCAGACATATATAGAAGCAGAAAAAGAAGATTTTTCTCAAGCTTTAATTACCAGTGAGCAAACTCCAATTACCAGTCCTCAACCCTCAATTCCCAATGATGAAAATAATCATCTTGTCCCAGAGGATAATTTAAATACGACTTGGTATTTAGGAATTGATATTGGCACGACAGGAATTTCTGCGGCTTTATTAAATCACTCTAAATTGGTAGTTTATCCAATTTATTGGTCAGCAGAAAATCAAAGTGGTGATGCTTCTTTTCAGCAATCATTCCGGTTACCAGCAGAAGTTTATTTACCGACAAATTCAACTTCTCATCAGGTGAAAAATGGACAATCAGAATCTTCCCCTCATCTTTATTCAGCACAGTTAAAGCCTTATTTACAAATAGCAGTTCCCTACCAGCAAGAACGACAAAAATGGGAACCAATGCTGCAATTAAATGAGTTTTCCGCAGGTCCATTGATTTGGGTAGTGCGATCGCTCTCTAAGCTACTATCAACTCTCAGAGCTAGTCAAACTAGTACCACACCAGCTTTAATTGCTAATGCTGTGGGAATGAATATACCAACTTTTTCCAAGGTAATTAAGAATATCGCTGGTGTCATCTGTACTTGTCCTTCCAGTTGGACTGAACAATATCGCTTTAACGTTCGAGAAGCGATTGTGACTAGCGAACTTATCTCTCATCCTCAACAAGTCTTTTTTGTGGAAGAAGCGATCGCCAGTTTACTGCCAGAATTAGACAGTGCCAATGGTCAATCTATCCAAATCAGCGAAAAGCAGGGTTTACAGGCTTTAAAAACTAGCAATTATCTCCTGGTAGGTAACACTTTAGCAATTAATATTGGGGCAACCCTAGTAGAAATGACCTTGGTAGATATACCAGCAAATCTGGAAGAATTGGTACATAAAAACTTCATGCTCCACAATTTTGCCTACTCTGGCAAAGGCATTGAACAGGATATTATTTGTCAGTTACTATTACCACCAAAATCCCGCCAACTTCGCCAACCTGGACAATCTCATCATGAAGGAGCGAATGCTAATCCTTGGCATTGGCAACCCTCAATTCCCGGTTTAGACCAAATGCAATTCTCTAATTTGGGTTTAGAAGGACTGGTACTACCCAAAGTTGGAGAACCAGATACACAAGCACGGATTCGTCTCCAGCAACGTCTAGAAAGTTCTCTCCTGGGACAAGCCTTATTAGATGCAGCATTGGCTTTAAAATTGATTTTACAGCACCAAGAAACCTTTACCCTAGAATTCGCCGACCAACGTTGGGTATTACAGCGCCGAGATTTGGAAAGTCAAGTCTTTGTTCCCTTTGTCCGTCGTCTCAATCGAGAGCTTAACAAATTATTAGTAGCCCGTGGTATTCCCACCGAAGCTATTAATCAAGCTGTCCTCAGCGGTGGTGTGGCTTCCGTCGGCACTATTAACCGTTGGTTACGGCAAAAATTGCCTAATGCCAAAATTATTCAGGACTTATACCTTGGTGAAAACGGCGCTCCTAATTGCAGTCGAGTTGCATTAGGTTTAACTATGTTACCGTTGCATCCCCAAGTTTTAGACATACCTAAACAACAATACACAGATTATTTCCTATTCTCTGAATTGCTAAAACTATTGCCCAACCGTTCTTTAACCTTTGGTGAAGTCTTGCAATTATTTGAAAGTCGTGGTATCAATACCCGTATCTGTCAACAGCGGTTATTGGCTTTCCTAGAAGGTGAACTACCACCAGGCTTAATTCCTGCGGCTTCAGATTACCTTTGGCTGACCCATCACTCCCAGGAAAATCTCGACTACAAAGCAATTGATTCCCTCAAAGCAGGCATAAACTCTCCACCACTATTTGAAAAACAAGGCAATCTCTCCTATCGTCCCAATTTACAACAAGTCCAGTTATTACTACGTTATTTAGATGCCATTAAATCTAGTACCGTGCAATCCCTAGAAGAACCATATAGTTACCTTTTACATAGTCAAGTATAGGGCAGAGGAGCAGGGGCAGGGGGGGATTTTACTTTTTCTTTTTTTCCTCCTGACAACTGACCTTTTGGGAACGTTAGATACAATTAGAGCATCTCTAAATGGAGGACTCAATGGCAAAACATCAGGATCTTCTTTCTTCCTAGAGAAGACATATAATAGGGTTTTCAGGCTTTTGGGTGGGATCATGGAAATGAATAGCAAAGTAAAAATAAAAATAAACTAACTTTATTGCGTATATTCAGTTTCTAGAGATGATAATATCATCACAACCCGACGCTCATGTTGGGTAACATACGTCAACCCAACCTACAAATCAAGACTTTTTTCGATTTAGACAAGGTATTGATATAACTGAAACTGGTTATTGGTGCATAAATCTCACAGTTTGTCTAGTTGCTGGCATTAATAAAATTATTGACGGGAGGAGTGATCATGAAATTATTAGTTCGTTGGGGCTTGACATTGGGTTTGGCTGGCAGTACATTTTTGGGGGTGGTACTTGTCCCTCATATCCCAGCATTGGCATTACCAGAACAAGAAATAAAGGCTAAATTAGACGGAGTGCCTGTCTATTTAGTTACTAATGGTAAAGGTATACCTTTAAGCCGTTCCCTATCTAATAATCAAAATGGTCAAAAAGATGGGGATTCGTTGACAAGAGTTTATATGAGTCGTCAAGAGGCTCAAGAGTTTATTAAGAAGTTACAACAGGTCAAGGACAAAAATCCCAAACTAGATGAAGTTGTGAAAACTCTGCAAGTAACAGCAGTACCGCTGGGAAGTATTTATCAGCAAATTCGAGAAACCAAAAATCAGCCTAATCGCCTTATATTTGATTTTAAACCTGTAGATCGAGATATTCAGGGAGCCTTAGACTTGCTGCGGCAAAGTGGTCAAAAGGTAGATAAATTTTCGGGTTTACCTGTATTTGCAGTAAGATTTGGTGCTGATAAGGGTTATGTGCCAATTCAAACCGCAGCCGAAAAACAGCAACTCATTCCTCTATTTTTAAGTAAACAAGATGCACAAGGTTTATTAACCCAAGTGAAGCCGAAATATCGGACAGCGGACATTCAAGTTATAGCTGTAGATGAAGTAATTAAAACTTTACAAAGTAAAAATGATGACTGGTTAAAACAAGTTTTGTTAGTTCCATCTCCGGAGTCAAGGGAATATATGATGTCAAGGGAATATATAAAGACTCTACCGAATAATAAACCTTCGCAAAAGTAAAGTTTACGTATGGTAGAACAACAGCTACAGGTAGTTTCTGGATTAGAACTTTGGCAGTGGCGAAAAACCGCAATTCAAACAGCTATAGCCTCGGACATATCCCCAATGGAGGTAGATTGGCTATTATTAACAATAGCTAATTTAGACCGCTTGGCACTGCGTTTAGAATCTTTCAAAACATGGCAGCAAATCCCCATAAAATTGTCCTTAACAGAATTAGAGCAATTGTGGCAAAGGCGATTAGATGACCGTTTACCGGTTCAGTATATTGCAGGGACGACAGCTTGGCGGAAGTTTCAACTTACAGTTTCCCCTGCGGTCTTAATTCCCAGACCAGAAACAGAAATATTGATTGATTTGGCCGTAACTGCTGCTAACGGTGAAGCCAAAGCAGGTCACTGGGTGGACCTGGGAACGGGTAGTGGGGCGATCGCGCTAGGATTAGCTGAAGCATTCACAACCGCCACTATTCATGCTGTAGATATCAGTCCAGCCGCTTTAGCCATTGCTCAAACCAACGCTGAAGATTTAGGTTTTCGGGAACGGATTCAATTTTATCAAGGTTCTTGGTGGCAACCCCTAGAATCCCTCAAAGGTCAGTTTAGCGGCATGATATCAAATCCGCCCTATATCCCCAGTAATACCGTACTGACCTTACAACCAGAAGTAGTCAAACATGAACCTCATTTAGCCTTAGATGGTGGTGCAGATGGTTTAGACTATATTCGTCATTTAATTGATATTTCCCCTAATTATTTGCGTCCTGGTGGGCTGTGGTTAATTGAAATGATGGCAGGACAGGCAGAAATGGTGCGGGAATTGTTGGAAAATAATGGTAATTATATCAATATTTCCATTCATGCTGATTTAGCCGGAATTAAACGTTTTGCAGTGGCTTGTAATTGCAAATAAAAAATATTCTATAGCAACCACCTATTTTTCTCCTTGCATTCCTCTTTGCGACTTTGCGACTCTGCGTGAGACAAAAAAAGATTTTGGAAAAAAGAATATTTTGCTATTAAATAGGGTAATTCCAGATAAACACCCCATAAAATTCCCACTGCCTACAACACCTTACACTGCCCATAATGCCTTAATAAATGATCACATAAAACTAAAGCCACCATAGCATCAACCATTGGCACAGCGCGGGGTAAAACACAAGGATCATGTCTCCCCTTCCCAGATAAAAGAGTTTCTTCACCTTCCTTAGTTACGGTTTTTTGTTCCTTTCTAATAGTAGCCGTCGGCTTAAAAGCCACTCGGATAATAATATTTTCACCGTTGGAAATTCCCCCTTGAATTCCGCCCGAACGGTTAGTTACTGTTCTAATTTCGCCACTTTCATCAATATAAAATTCGTCGTTATGTTCAAAACCTGTTAACAAAGTTCCGTCAAAACCAGAACCGATTTCAAAACCTTTACTTGCAGGTAGTGACATCACCGCTTTTGCTAAATCTGCTTCTAATTTATCAAAAATAGGTTCGCCTAAACCCTTGGGAACATTCCGTACCACACATTCAACCACACCACCGATGGAATTACCATCTCGACCGGTTTGTTCAATTAATGAAATCATGGTATTAGCAGTTTCGCCATCTGGACAACGGACAATATTGCTTTCGACATCTGCTAAAGTGACGGTATTCGGATCAACAACACCTTCTAAATCCTTAATTCGCTTGACATAAGCAATAACTTCCACATTTGCCACTTGATGTAAAATCTTTTTAGCGATCGCCCCTGCGGCTACTCTACCTATTGTCTCACGCGCCGACGACCTACCACCACCTTGCCAATTTCTGAATCCATATTTAGCATCATAAGTAGCATCCGCATGAGAAGGGCGATATTTTTGCGCCATTTCATCATAATCTTGGGGACGAGTATTTTTATTTCTGACTAAAATGGCAATTGGTGTTCCCAGAGTTTTCCCCTCAAACACCCCAGATAAAATCTCACAGGTGTCCGCTTCTTTGCGAGGAGTCGTAATTTTACTTTGTCCTGGTCGTCTTCTATCTAACTCAAATTGAATTTCTTCGGCAGAAATTTCCAGTTGTGGGGGACAACCATCAATAATAACTCCCACACCGCCGCCGTGAGATTCGCCAAAAGTAGTAATACGGAAAAGATGACCAAAAGTGCTGCCCATGATATTCAGGAAATACAGACCGGAATATGTATTTTACATGGAGTTGGGCGATCCTGGGAAAAATCAAAAATTCCCCATGATAATCAGTTATCTTAAAGACTCTCACCTTGTCCCCTGTCACCTGTTAATAATTGAGTCTGGCAGATGAACTACCCCTTGCTAACTTCGTTTGAGCCAGGGGTTTCTACATCCCCTAGCGGAGCCTGAGATTTTTGACGCTTCGCACGACCTAGTTGCTTCATACTTCCAGCATTCTTGCGTTCGCTGGTGTTTGAAGTAGAGCTAGAATCATCTACGTCTAAGAGGCTAGTTCCTAACCCCTGTAGATTATTTGAGTACCAAAGTAGCATTACTTCTGCGGCGGCGATATCACGCTGTTGGGTATATCCGCAGTTATGGCAAACATGAGTTCTTGCGGCTAAACTCTTCTTTTCTTGATTTCCGCATTTTGGACAGGTTTGAGATGGTTTTACCTTCTTTGTAGGAACTTCTACAAATAAGCCACCAATGTCTGATAATTTCGCTTTTAGAGCGGATTGTATCATCCCCATTCCTACATCAAGAATTGATTTATTCAACCCAGACTTTTGCTTTTTACGCTTACCTTTTTTGGCTTTGGCACTCATGTTTTTGACTTCTAATTTTTCAGTAACTACCGTGCTATTACCGCTGATTATTCGTGTAGTTTCTTGGTGAACAAAGTTCTGACGTTGGTTGGCAACTTTTCTCGAAAGTTTACTAACTAACTTCTGAACTTTCTTCCACCTTCTAGAAGCCTTAACTTTCTTTTTGAAATTGGGAGAACGTTTTCGACGTTTTGATTTACCCAACTCTTGATTTTTTTGTTCTGCTTTTCGGAAAAACCGAGGTGCAGCCACTAAACCATTTTCTTCACCATTTGTCCAAGCAATTGCATCATTACAACCTAAATCAATTGCCATAACACCATTATCAGTTTTGCGGCTATTCTTTAACAAAGTATCATCAATTTCTAAGACGATGGAAGCATACCATTGACCATTGCGGTTAACGATATCTAAAGCTTTAGGATGCCCCCAAAGTCTAGCCTTACCACGCATTTGGATTTGACCAATCTTTGATAATTCTAAATAGCCGTTATCCCCTGTGCTATGTACTTTCCAGCCTGTAAAAGATGGATAAGTCCAACCAGAATAATGACGGATTGGCTTGAATCTAGGGTACTTTCCTAGTCCCTTAAAAAACCTTTGAAAAGCAAAATCAACCCGTTTTAATGTGGCTTGTAATGCTTGGGAATTAATTACTTTATATTCTATCCAGACTTCTTTGAAATCCGGTAAACAGTTCTGTTGCTCAAAGTAAGAAACAGATTTACCAAACTTTTTATATGAAGTAATGCGGTTAGATACAGCAGCATTATACAAATCTTTATGAAGTTGACGATGGTAGGACAACTTTTCACTGACTTGTTTATTTGGATATAGTCGGAAAGTCGCTCTACGTAACGCCATTAACTATTACCTTCATCTTCTTTGATAATATACTACTATTATATAATCCAAGAGCTTAGAGTGTCAATGAAAATGATAGATAAAAAACATCAAGAATGGCAACAACGAAATGCCGATAAAACTAGGGCTTATACGGCTAAGTATGAAGCATCAAGAGTCAAGGTTAGTGTTACTCTCAAGAAAGAGATAGCTGAACAAATAGACAAAATAAAACCACCGTCACAGACTTATGGCGGCTGGATACGCGAATTAGTCGAGAAATACATTGATAATTTGGAATAAATAAAATATAGTTGTCAATAACTCAACTATCCTCAAAATTCTTTTACTTACAGTAAAAAACATTTTCAGGATGTTTCGTTATTGACTTGCTTACATCCCCACCCTATGAGTACATTGAGGGTGGGGAATTACGCAAAACTGTTAAACTAGATCAGAAAACTGTAATTTCTAGATTTGACAATTTCACCAGAAAAACAGCCATAAAGGATAACTATTATGAAAAATTTGCACAAAAATGCTTTAATGAAACAGCGTTTATCAAGTTCGTCTCAGCGTCATGTTTTAACTGGAGTCATAGCTGCTGGGTTGATGATGTTGCCGGGGCTAGTTGGTAGTAGTCCCGTTTTAGCGCAGCAAAAGCCAGAGCGGAATTCTTTAACCTATGGGCAATTGATTCAGAAGGCAGATAAAGGAGAAATTAGAAAGGTAGAATTGGATCAAACTGAACAGATAGCTAAGGTTTATTTAGCTGGACAAAAGCCGGATACCATACCTTTACAGGTGCGCCTTTTAGATCAAAATCCCGAATTAATTAATAAACTTAAAGAAAAAAACGTTGAGTTTGGTGAAGTTTCCTCAGCTGGCAATAGAGCCGCTGTGGGGTTGTTAATCAATCTGATGTGGATTTTGCCCTTAGTGGCTTTAATGCTATTGTTCCTGCGCCGTTCTGCAAATGCTTCTAACCAAGCCATGAGTTTTGGTAAATCTCGCGCTCGGTTTCAAATGGAAGCGAAAACAGGGGTAACATTTAATGATGTTGCGGGAGTCAAGGAAGCAAAGGAAGAATTAGAAGAAGTTGTGACTTTCTTGAAACTTCCAGAAAAATTCACAGCGGTAGGGGCGAAAATTCCCAAAGGGGTGCTGTTAGTTGGACCACCTGGAACTGGGAAAACCCTACTCGCAAAAGCCATTGCGGGGGAAGCAGGTGTACCTTTTTTCAGTATGTCTGGTTCGGAATTTGTAGAAATGTTCGTCGGGGTGGGTGCTTCCCGTGTCCGGGATTTGTTCAAAAAAGCGAAAGATAATGCGCCTTGTTTGATATTTATTGATGAAATTGACGCAGTAGGTAGACAACGGGGTGCGGGTATTGGTGGTGGCAATGATGAACGGGAACAAACCCTTAACCAGCTATTAACGGAAATGGATGGTTTTGAAGGGAATACGGGAATTATTATTATTGCTGCTACCAACCGTCCAGATGTCCTGGATTCGGCTTTATTACGTCCAGGACGCTTTGACAGACAGGTAATTGTGGATGTCCCAGATTTGAAGGGAAGACAGGAAATTTTGACAGTCCACGCTCAGAATAAGAAGATTGATCCTAGTGTATCTTTGGAAGCGATCGCTCGGCGCACTCCTGGTTTTACAGGTGCAGATTTAGCCAATTTACTCAACGAAGCCGCTATTCTCACCGCCAGAAGACGCAAAGAAGCTGTTACCGATTTAGAAGTTGATAATGCGATAGATAGAGTAGTTGCGGGTATGGAAGGAACTGCTTTAGTAGATAGCAAAAATAAACGCCTGATTGCTTACCACGAAGTCGGACACGCTTTGGTAGGTACGTTGGTTAAAGGTCATGATCCTGTGCAAAAAGTTACTCTCATTCCCAGAGGACAAGCACTAGGTTTAACTTGGTTTACTCCCAATGAAGAACAGGGTTTAATTTCCCGTTCCCAAATTTTAGCCCGCATTGCCGCAACTTTAGGCGGTCGTGCAGCGGAAGAAATTGTGTTTGGGAAAGCGGAAGTTACCACAGGTGCGGGAAATGACTTACAACAAGTTACCAGTCTGGCTCGACAAATGGTCACAAAATTTGGAATGTCTGATTTGGGTCCAGTTTCCTTAGAAAATCAAAACAATGATGTATTTTTAGGGCGTGACTGGGGAAATAAATCAGAATATTCTGAAGACATTGCTGCTAGAATTGATGCCGCAGTTCGAGAAATTGTTAACCGCTGCTATATTCAGGCTAAGGAAATAATCCAAGAAAATCGGTTAATTTTGGAACGAGCAGTTGATTTGTTGATAGAACAAGAAACTATTGAAGGTGATCTATTCCGCACAATGGTCGCTAACCATACTCAAGTTAAAGTTACTAATGAGCAGGTGTCTGTACCGATACTTTTTTGATAACTAATGCTAACAAATACATAGGGCTGGCTGAATAAACATAGAACCGTGACAAATCAATGACTTGAGACGGATAGAAGGTCAATAACCCCACCTTGAAGAAGGATGGGGCTTGTAATTAACAAAAATTACGTGTTTGACTAGCCCATTTGAGACTAGAGGAAACAAGAGTTTTAGTCCAGTAATGGTAGGTCAAAGATATCAAATTGATCGATTATCTGAACTAGCAAATTTTTTCCTCGGAAATAGGCGCACCAGCCAAAACATTTAGGATGGAATTAGGAGCATTGATAATCAAAGAAAAATTAGGAGTTAGTGATAGAGAAACAGTAGAACAGATAAGGGAAAACCCTTACCTGCAATACTTTATAGGAATGTCAACAAGATAGTAATAAACCACCATTTGACGCTTAAATGCTAGTTCACTTTCGAGAAAGAATAGACATAAATTTAGTTAACAAAATCAATCGAAAAATTGTGGAACAGACCTTAGAAATAAAAGAGGAGGTAGTCAAAGAAAAAAAGTCAGAAGCAGAGGATTCAAAAAGTGAACCGACCAATCGGGGTAAATTAATATTAGATGCTAGTTGTGCGCCAGCAGACATCAGTTATCCTACAGACTTAGGATTATTAAATGAAGCCAGAAAGCATACGGAAAAAATATATAAATTTACTTGCGAACCAATGCTAATATTTTGTCAAAAACTCAACTATCCTCAAAATTCTTTTACTTACAGTAAAAAACATTTTAAGGATGTTTCGTTATTGACTTGCTTACATCCCCACCCATATCAGTACATTGAGGGTGGGGAATTACGCAAAACCGTTAAAAACAAGTTTGTTCCCTGTTCTTTTTGTTCCCATTCTCGACTTATATGACTAACAATTCAGATTTTCGCATTGAAAAAGACTCAATGGGCGATCGCCAAATTGCCAACAACGTTTATTATGGTATTCAAACCCAAAGGGCTATCGAAAATTTCCCCATTAGCGGGATTAAACCTTTACCTACTTATATAAATGCTTGTTTATATATTAAAAAAGCTGCCGCTATTGTCAACGGAGAATTAGATTGTATTCCCGCAGATATCAGTAAAGCGATTATTCAAGCCACTGATGAAATCCTAGCAGGTGAATTACGAGATCAGTTTGTGGTTGATGTTTATCAAGCCGGTGCAGGAACTTCTCACCACATGAATATTAACGAAGTTTTGGCAAATCGCGCTTTAGAAATTCTCGGTGATCAAAAAGGTAATTATAAACTCGTTAGTCCCAATGATCATGTAAACTATGGACAGTCTACCAATGATGTTATCCCCACAGCCATTCGCATTGGTGGCTTATTGGCACTTTCTCGCACTTTGCAACCAGCTTTAGAACAGGCAATTTCGGCTTTAGAGGCAAAAGCTATAGAATTTCAAGATATCGTCAAATCTGGCAGAACCCACCTCCAAGACGCTGTACCTGTGCGATTAGGGGATAATTTTGGTGCTTGGGCGCAAATTCTCTCAGAACATCAAAACCGTCTTTACATTGCTGCTGGGGATTTAATGGTATTGGGTTTAGGTGGTAGTGCTGCGGGAACAGGTATGAATACTCACCCGGAATATCGGCAAAGAGTTGTGGATATCCTGTCGCAATTGTTGGAATTTCCCCTAGAACCAGCACCCCATTTAATGGCTGCTATGCAAAGTATGGGGGCTTTTGTGAATGTTTCCGGGGCTTTGCGGAATTTAGCCCAGGATTTGGTGAAAATATCCCACGATTTGCGGTTAATGGATTCTGGTCCCAAAACTGGATTTAAGGAAATTCAACTTCCTCCAGTCCAACCTGGTTCTTCAATTATGCCGGGGAAATATAATCCTGTGATGGCAGAGATGACATCAATGGTATGTTTTCAGGTTATGGGATATGATAATGCGATCGCTTTTGCTGCCCAAGCTGGACAATTAGAATTAAATGTGATGATGCCCCTCATTGCCTATAATTTAATTCACAGCATTGAGATCTTAGGTAACACAATTTCGGCTTTAACTACAAGCTGTATTCAAGGAATTACTGCTAACAAAGAACGTTGTTTAGCCTATGCTGAAGGTAGTTTAGCATTAGTCACCGCCTTAAATACCCATATTGGTTATTTGAATGCTGCGGCTGTAGCTAAGGAATCTTTAGAAACAGGTAAATCTCTCCGGCAAATAGTTCTAGAAAAAGGTTTAATGACAGAAACAGAATTAGCAACAGTCTTGGATTTAGACCAAATGAGTGCAATTGTTCCTTTAAAATAAGTACAAAATACAAGATACCCGACTTCTTTAAGAAGTCGGGTATCTGATTGATAGCCTATTCAGGAAATATCTCAAAACCGGCACAATGTTGTGGACTAATAATACTAAAAATAGGTTTATTTAAAGTAAAAATCTTAGTAATATTCATCCTTTCCGCAATAGCAACAATCGTTGCATCCACAAAGTTTAACTTACTATCATTATATTGGTCTAGAATCTCCGTCACCCTTTTTAAATCAGTTTTATCAATCCCTTCAATAATGACATTACTATGAGCTAATTCAGTTAAAACCTGTCTTGTTGTCGGATATCCTAACCGAGAAGCAAGCAAATGACAAACTTCAGGTAAAACTGTCGTTGGTAAAACCAATACTTCCTTTGAATCAACTATAACATCAAGGATACGCCCATAATTTTCGTCCTTAATATCAACAGTTGCCACTAAGAAACTTATATCTAAAATAGCCGTCATGATTATTTATTTACCTCATGATTAAATTCCTTAATACCTCTAGTTGGATCAATTTCCATTTCTCCGTTTTCTGTATCTTTGTCTGATAAATTGGGTTCACTAGACTCTCCTATACCAGAAATACTTAATAAAAAATTACTCTCCTCTGGTTCATTATTAATAGCCGCAGGAGTTAAATTCAGCTTAAAAAGTAAAGATTCAATAAAATCAGCTAATTTAGGAAGTGCTGCCAGTGGAAGTTCATTAATAGCTTGAGATAATTGTTCGTGGGTGAGACTTACAGAATCCATAATTGATATCATCCTTCTATCGAAATAACTTTTATCTGTTTTCAAAGAAATTGGTATTAATTTCTTCTTGGTTTTCCTATGCTTATATAAATTTAGTTTCTACTGTTATATAATAACGCAATTATTCCCCATACAAACACAAAAACCATTTGTTAGTCTAATTCGGGTTAAACCCTTAAACTTATTATATGTAAAGCTGCACAGAATCATAAAATCCATTAATTAATTCATCCATTTTCATCTGCGTTTATCTGCGTTTATCTGCGGTCAATTATTCTTAAAATCTTATCCAACTCCTGGATATTGACTGGCTGTACTATTAAGAAATATAAATTAATTGTAAAAAATATCCTAACTCCCTTGTAAATATAGGCTTTTCAGGAATTTGTCATTATTTATTAGCCAAGGCTTGACATTATTTATGGTGAATACTACCATAAGTGAAGAGACATTCTTGGTAAGGGCATCTCAAATGACAACTTTCCTAGATATAGACTATGAAAGGAAAAATCCCGAATTAAATCTCAGTTGTGAGGATTATAGCTTACTAACAGACCTTTATCAGCTAACAATGACAGCTTGTTATGTCGGTGAAGGTATAGAACAAAAGCAAGCGAGCTTTGAATTGTTTGTGAGACGCTTACCTGATGGTTTTGGCTATTTAATAGCTATGGGTTTAGCACAAGCTTTGGAGTATTTGACTAAAATCCGCTTTAATGACAGTCAAATTGCTGCTTTGCAGTCAACGGGAATTTTTATCGACGCAGATGAGCGTTTTTGGCAACTTTTGCGGGAAGGTTGTTTCACAGGAGATGTATGGGCAGTTGCAGAAGGAACAGCGGTATTTGCATATCAACCCATGCTGCGAATAGAAGCACCCTTATGGCAAGCGCAAATAGTAGAAACATATCTTTTAAATACTCTGAATTATCAAACTTTAATTGCCACCAAAGCCGCAAGATTACGGGATATAGCTGGCGAGAAAGCCACACTTTTAGAATTTGGTACGCGCAGGGCTTTTAGTCCCCAAGCCTCGCTATGGGCAGCACGGGCGGCTTTGGCAGGTGGTTTAGATGCCACTTCCAATGTGTTAGCGGCGCTACAACTAGGACAAAAACCAAGTGGTACAATGGCACACGCTTTAGTCATGGCTTTATCAGCGTTAGAAGGGAGTGAAGAACAAGCTTTTACGGCATTTCATCAATATTTTCCCGGTGCGCCATTATTAATTGATACTTATGACACGGTTGCTGCGGCGGAGAAATTAGCAGAAAAAGTCAATTCTGGCCAAATGGAATTATCTGGAGTTAGGTTAGATTCTGGAGATCTAGTCAGTTTATCAAAACAAGTGCGATCGCTCTTACCTAATATCTCAATTTTCGCCAGTAGTGATTTAGATGAATGGGAAATTAGCCGACTCAAGCAAGAAGGGGCAGAAATTGATAGTTATGGATTAGGCACAAAATTAGTGACAGGTTCACCAGTAAATGGAGTTTATAAACTGGTAGATATTGAAGGAATTCCCGTCATGAAAGAATCAAGTGGCAAATTAACTTATCCAGGTAAAAAACAAATTTTTCGTTCTTTGATAGATGGTAAATTAGAGAAAGATAAACTAGGTTTAATGACTGAAACTTCTGAAAATTCCCAACCCTTATTACAGTTAGTCATGAAATCAGGTAAACCATTACAAGCAACAGAAACTTTAACAATAGTTCGTCAACGAACTGCGGCATCAGTTGCTAGTTTACCAGCAGAAACAAGAAGATTAGAAAATCCCACTTCCGTTAAAATCGAAATTTCCGAATCATTGCAAAAATTGACAAATAAAATGAAAAGAAGAGATAAATTAATATAATTTCTCTTACCTCTGCGCCCTCTGCGTCTCTGTGGTTCGTTTAAATTACTCTAAAAATTGCAAAAAAGCAGAATCAAAAATCATGAAAATAGCCTTATTTGGTACAAGTGCAGATCCTCCAACTGCTGGACATTTAATAATTCTCAAATGGTTATCTGAACGTTATGATTGGGTAGGTGTATGGGCTGCGGATAATCCCATGAAGTCCCAACAAACGCCTTTACCACACAGGGCAGCAATGTTAGAACTGTTAATTAAAGATATTAATGTTGCTAATCAAAATATTGCCTTAGAACAAGATTTAAGTAGTTGGAAAACTCTAGAAACTGTAGGTAAAGCAAAATTAAAATGGGGAGAAAATATTGAATATACTTTAGTAATTGGTGCTGATTTAGTAAATCAATTACCGCGCTGGTATCATGTTGAAGATTTATTAAAACAAGTGCAATTACTCGTAATTCCCAGACCAGGATATATAATAGATGATTCTGGTTTAGATAAAGTTAAACAAATTGGCGGAAAAATTGCCATTGCTAATTTGATTGGTTTAGATGTTTCCTCTACCGCTTTTCGTGAACAAGGAGATATTAATACTCTCACACCTCCCGTCATTGCCTACATTCATCAACAGCATTTGTACGAATGCCAATACGTAACCAAAAAAAGATTTTAAACCCCATAAATCAACAACCTTTAGCTGATTTTAAAGTTGGTGTTGATAATGTGATTTTTTCTGTAGATACTGCCCAAAATCGGTTGTTGGTTCTCTTAGTTATGCGACAGCAAGAACCATTTTTAAATTATTGGAGTCTTCCTGGCACTTTAGTTCGTCAAGGAGAATCTTTAGAAGATGCTGCTTATCGGATTATGGCTGAGAAAATAAAGGTAAATAATCTTTATTTAGCACAACTTTATACTTTTGGTGGTCCAAATCGTGACCCCAGGGAAAAAATTGATAGCTATGGAGTCCGTTATTTATCAGTTAGTTATTTTGCCTTAGTCAGATTTGAAGAAGCAGAATTAATTGCTGATAAAGTCGCAGGTATTGCTTGGTATCCTGTCAAACAATTACCACAATTAGCATTTGACCACAATGAAATTATTACCTATGGACATGGAAGATTAAAAAACAAATTAGAATATAGTCCAGTAGCTTTTGAAGTCTTACCAGAAACTTTTACCTTAAACGATTTGTATCAACTATACACCACAGTTTTAGGGGAAAATTTTGCCGATTATTCTAATTTTCGAGCGCGGTTACTAAAGTTAGGTTTTTTATCAGATACCGGCATTAAAGTATCACGAGGTGCAGGTCGTCCTGCCAGTTTGTATAAGTTTGATAAAGAAGCATTCGCACCGTTTAAAGATAAACCTTTGGTGTTTATTTAAGGAATAATAATTGAACGCAGATGAACGCAAATAGACGCAGATAAATTATGAAAATCGCTATTGCTCAAATTAATCCTATTATTGGTGATTTACTAGGAAATACTCAAAAAATCCTGGAAATGTCCCAACAAGCAGCATCAGAAAATGTTCGTTTATTATTAACACCTGAATTATCAATTTGTGGTTATCCACCGAGGGATTTATTAGTTAATCCTAGTTTTATAGAAGTAATTGATAACACATTGCAAAAATTAGCTGAAGATTTACCAGCAAATTTAGCTGTATTAGTAGGAACTGTTGTTAAAAATTCCCAAGCGCACATTTCTGGAGGAAAAAATTTATTTAATAGCACTGCTTTATTAGAAAATGGTAAAATTCAGCAATTTTTCCATAAAAGGCTATTACCTACTTATGATGTTTTTGATGAAAAACGTTATTTTGAACCAGGACTAGAAGCTAATTATTTTATATTAGATAATCTGAAAATTGGTGTAACAATTTGCGAAGATTTATGGAATGATGAGGAATTTTGGGGTAAGCGGAGTTACGCAGTTAATCCTATTGCTGATTTAGCAAATTTAGGAGTAAATTTAATTGTGAATTTATCCGCTTCACCTTACACTGTTGGTAAACAACATCTGCGAGAAGCGATGTTAAAACATAGTGTAGTTAATTTCCAGCAACCGATTATTTATACAAATCAAGTTGGTGGAAATGATGATTTAGTTTTTGACGGACGCAGTTTTGCTTTAAATAAACAAGGTAAAATTGTTTGTCGTGCAAAAGGTTTTGTATCTGACTTTTTGACCGTTGAATTTAATAGCAATAAACAAGATTTAGATTTCGGTGATATTTCTCCTGTTGATGAATCTGAAGATGAAGAAATTTGGAATGCTTTGGTTTTGGGAGTAAAAGATTATGTTGGTAAATGTCGCTTTTCTAAAGTATTATTGGGTTTAAGTGGAGGAGTTGATTCCGCTTTAGTTGCGGCTATTGCGACTGCGGCATTAGGAAAGGAAAATGTGATTGGTGTGTTAATGCCTTCTCCCTATAGTTCGGAACATTCTATTAGTGATGCTTTAAAATTAGCAGCAAATTTAGATATTCAAACTCAACTTTTACCTATTGGGGAATTAATGGCAAGTTTTGATAATTCCCTAGATGAATTATTTGCAGGAACAGAATTTGGGATTGCGGAAGAAAACCTGCAATCTCGAATTCGTGGTAATTTATTAATGGCAATTTCTAATAAATTTGGCTATCTACTTTTATCTACTGGCAACAAATCAGAAGTTGCTGTTGGTTATTGCACCCTTTATGGTGATATGAATGGTGGTTTATCAGTCATTGCTGATGTTCCCAAAACTCGCGTTTATTCTATCTGCAAATGGTTAAATTCTCATCAACAAAAAGAAGTTATTCCCGAAAATATTCTCACGAAAGCACCAAGCGCAGAACTTAAACCGGGTCAAGTTGACCAAGATTCTCTTCCACCTTATGAAATTTTAGATGATATTCTCGACCGTTTGATTCATCAACATCAATCAGCAACAGAAATTATTAGCGCAGGTCATGAACCGGCAATTGTAGATAGAGTATTACAATTATTATCTCGTGCGGAGTTTAAACGCCGACAAGCAGCGCCGGGATTAAAAATTACTGACCGCGCTTTTGGGACTGGTTGGAGAATGCCTATTGCTAGTAGTTGGTCAGCCTTGAGGAATACTTCTTCTCCATAATTTTTACTGATGTGTATTAACCTCAATTAATTCCACACACTTATCCAAATTATCCCTAAATAACGGCTTATTGGCCTATAACTAAGTAGGTGAACGGAAAAAAACCGTAGACGCGAAGCGGCTTCTCGAAGAGTAATATGTAACGAAAAGTAAAATCGCCCAAACCCTCTTCACTCTTGCCTCTTGCCTCTGGTTACTGAGCGAAGTCGAAGTATTGCCTCTTGCCTAGTGCCATAATGACGATTTTCAATGCTAACCTACTTACCATGACTAACACTATTCATCCACAGCATAAATTGCGAAATTTTAGTATCATCAACCCTACCAAAATATTAATAGGTATAATTGCCACTGTTCCCATAGCTTTAGGCTTACCCGCAAAAGCTTTAGAAATACAGGTATTACCTAAAAATCCCCAATTGGGGGATACAATTTCCGTAGTAATTGAGGCAGATTCCCAAGAAAAGATTAGTAACCCCACAGTAACAGTTGGGGAAACAACATATCCAGCTTTTAAAATTGCCCCTCGTCAATACCGTTCTTTTATTCCCACAACTCCCTTAGAAAAAGCTGGAGTGAGAACAATCAGAATTTCCCAAGATGGACAAGAACAAAACTTATCAGTAAAAGTGCGCGATCGCAAATTTCCCGTGCAACGCATCACCTTACCACCCGGAAAAGCTGGAGTTAATGCTACCGAATACGAACTCAAGCGAGTAAAAGAATTAAAAGCCTTACAAACACCGAAAAAATATTGGCATGGCCTGTTTCTCACCCCCAACGCGGGGCGAACCTCTACTAAATATGGTGTCCGTCGCTACTACAATGGCGAATTTGCCAATGACTACTACCATCGTGGACAAGACTATGCAGGAGCAACAGGTTCATCTGTAGTTACCCCAGCGGCGGGGAAAGTGGCTTTAGTTGGTACAGTATCCCAAGGCTTCCGCGTTCATGGTAACGTAGTCGGCATTGATCACGGTCAAGGAGTTGTGAGCATTTTCATGCACCTAAGTCGTATTAATGTCAAAGAAGGTGATTTTGTGCAAGCAGGGCAAAAAATTGGTGCAGTCGGTTCAACTGGCGCATCTACCGGACCACACTTACACTGGGGTTTGTATGTAAACGGACAATCTGTTGATCCAATCCCTTGGAAATCTCAACAAATTGATTAAGTTTCTCATCTTCAATATCTTTGCCATAGGCTTTTTTCAATTTGGCGAAGGTATTGATATTGTGACTTTTTTAACCCAAAATATTTATATGTAAATGGTATAATTTGGTAAGATAAATAATTCAGTAACACAGTAATAGGGGACTTCAAACCCTGATTTATTCCCTAATCTGGACTAATTCTGCTATTGTATTCTGGGTGATTGATAGCATATCTGTTTAGTTTGGCTATCGCAAAGTATATATTTATAAGTAGAAATATATACTTTTAACCTGTGTTCCTTCCATACTACCCACAATGTTTTATGAGTATTGAAAAAATAGTACAACAAGCTCTTCAAGATGGTCACTTGACACCAGCAATGGAAGCAGAAGTTGGGCGGATTTGCGGTAACGCCTCAGAACTGCTAATCGAAGAGTACATGGCTTTAGATCGCCTCATGGGGGCATTGTTGACCGGTGAAGTAGTAGCAGTACCTCGCAAACAATTTATCAACGTCATGGAAGAATTGGTACTCAGCAACGTCATTGCCAAAGTAGCAGAAATTGAAGTAACCAGCGAAATTTCTCTAGATGTGAGCGATATAACCGCCTATGCTCTGAACAGGCTGCCTCCTCTGTATGCAACGACGGAAGAAGGCGCGAAATATCAACGAGAAAGAGCTAACACAGAACTTGATGCTTTAATATCCGAACAAGTTAGCGAGGCCATCTGTAAGTATTTAGATACACCAGATTTCTTCCCAGAACGTCAAGCATTGAACAAGACCACTGGCAATGAAGTTTTAACTCAAGTTAGTGCATTGCTTCAGACCCATGCGGCTAATTTTGAGCCACAATAACTGATAATTGATAATTGACAATTATCAATTACTTAATATTTTTATTCACGAACTGATACCTGTGTGCCGATATTTACTTGGCTATACAACATTCTCACGTCAGAATTACGCATTCTTAGACAACCATGAGAAACCGCCGCTCCTACCAAGTCAACATTTGGTGTCCCGTGAAAGCCAATTTCATTCCGGCCGTCTGACCAAAAACCAATCCATCTATCCCCCAAAGGACTATCAGTACCACCCTCAAAGATAGCTCCTGTAATTGGATGTCGCCAGATAGGATGATGTTCTTTGTGGATAATTTTAAAATCGCCAGTTGGTGTTTCCCAGCCCTTTTTACCGATAGCGATTGGGTAACTAGCTATAACCTCATCATATCGAGAAACATAAACACGGCGATCGCTTAAATCTACAACTACTTTAGTTGCATTTAAGTCCGGTACTGATGGCTTTGGATTATTAACTGGATCTGTAACAGCAGCCAGGCTTGATTTCTGTGTTTTCCAGGGAGAATCCAAGTTAATCACCGCAGCTTTTTGGGGAGAGGTAGGTACAGAAGCCGCAATGGCACTACTCCCAATTTCCACTGGTGAACCCTGCGGATAAACCTCTGTGGATGCAGATTGATTTAACTGCCCTGTTGTTCTCATCGTTTGCCAATGGACAGCCAGAGATAAAATTGCTGTACCAAAACAGAGAAACATGACCATACTCGCTACAGATTCATTTCTTGCCATTGCCATCGCCTATTATTTATCCCTGACATATTTAGCTGGAGGTGAGAATTTTACTGATTAACAATTGACAATTAGCCATTATTTATTGCCTATTACCAGTTACTAGTCAAGTATTTAGTGGCCAGTTTTCAATCTTATCACTATTCCCAACCTCACAAAAATTTGATCCGTGTTTTCTTTTGTCTTCCTTTCCCATCCCTAATCTTATGACCAATAAAACCCTGAAAACTCCTTTCTATATTTATTTCCGTGTTCCGATTATAAATCCGTCACCTTACTGAGGAACTTTTGACCAATGATCAAGTCTAATAGGAAGGAGTGATTTAAAGCTAGACCGATCCATGAGTCAATCCATTAGTGTATCTTGGTCAACAGTTGATGCCACCTACCCAGCAGCATCGGTGCAAGTTGACAAACTCTCAAACCACGACCTTATTTTACGCTGTCAAGTCGGATTGCGTCCAGACCGTGCTGCCTTTTCAGAACTATTGCGCCGCTATCAGACTCAAGTTGATCGAGTTTTATATCATCTAGCCCCTGACTGGTCTGACAGAGCCGATTTAGCCCAGGAAGTTTGGATTCGTGTCTACCGAAATATTAACCGACTACAAGAACCTGCCAAGTTCCGAGGTTGGTTAAGTCGGATTGCCACTAATTTGTTTTATGATGAATTACGTAAACGCAAACGGGTAGCCAGTCCTCTCTCCCTAGATGCTCCGCGATTGTTAGCCGACGGGGAAATGGATTGGGAAATTGCCGGTGATACCCCAAGTCCAGATGAGGAAATGACGACCAGAGAATTTTATGAACAGTTGCGAGAAGCGATCGCTGATTTACCAGAGGTTTTTCGGACTACAATTGTTTTGAGAGAAATTGAAGGACTGGCCTATGAAGAAATCGCCGAAATTACCGGAGTTTCCCTGGGAACGGTGAAATCTAGAATAGCCAGAGCCAGATCAAGATTACAAACTCAATTGCAAACCTATCTAGATACATAATCTACATCATGTTTCCTCAATTTTATGGCAGATTTTAAGAAATATTAAGGACTGTCAACGAAAATATATATTTTCTGCCATTGAGAAGCAAAAATGAATCAACAGGTACTATAAATATGGAGAAGCGCGATTGTTTCGAGTTATTAAGTGCTTACCTGGATGGCGAAGTCACAGCTACTGAACGCAGGCAAGTTGAAGAGTGGCTTTCAACTGATACTTCTATTAAGTGCTTGTATAAGAGACTGTTAAATCTTAGAAAGGGTTTACATGACATCCCTGTTCCCGCAACTGCTCAGTCATCAGAGGTAACGATTAACCAAGTTTTAACGCGTGTTAATCGCCGTTACCGCTTGAACTGGATGTTAGGTGGTGCAGCCGCTGCGGCTTGTATTCTGGGAACAATATCTGGTTTATTCCCAGGTAATTCCAGAATGGTAGAAATAGCCACAACACAACCAACAGAATTAACACCAACAGCCACAGATTCGCCTTTAATGGTGGCTTTAAATAACCCAGTCATTGAAATTCCCAAAACAGCAGTCGCTACCGGTCAAAAGCCAGTTAATAACCTCAATTAATTACCTGGCGGGTAAACTTTTTGTAATATCATAAAATACAACCAAGCCCAATCTGGAAATGAGCCGTTTAGCTTGTAAACCTCTATGTAATGGCGATTATAGAGGTTTTTTGATGTCGGTTAATTTCTTTGCTAGTAATCTTCTAAATTATCTAATGCATTCTTTTAATTTTAATCACTCAAAACCAAAGAAACAAAAGCTGTTCCTTTTGGTAAATTATGGGTAATAAATTGTTTAGCTATAGATACACTTTGTTGAGGATCATCAATTTCACTTAAATCTAATGATCCAGGATCTTCGGATATTTGATCATTGATATAATACCATAAATCTACACCTAAAACGGAAATATTTCTTTCGGCAATTTCGTTAATAAATTCCAGTGCATTAGCAGGAGTTAATAGCAATTCTCCAGCTTTAATAAATCCTGTTTTTTGATATTTATCAATTAATTTCATGTTTTTTACTCCTGAATTACTTATTAGTGAAAATATGACTGGTATTTATTAATAAAAATTTAATTTAGTATTGTTTTTCAATCCAGTTAGGATCATTAATATCACTTACCTGAACTACATCACCTGTGATGTCATTACAGACAATGTATGCACCATCACTCCTGTAATATACAGTAGCAGGATCATCTTTTCTTGTACCATCCATATTATACCTTTTATCTCTTGTTTTTTCCGTTTTACCAGGATTTAAGTAAACTAATTGCAGCATTTCTTCTGTCCAACCCCTTTTACTCATTTGTTGTTTTATTTTTCTTCCAATATTTAATTTTGGCATCTTGATTGAAATTGTTTTTTAATATTTGTTTAGTTGATATATTTTAATTATAATTACATTGCGTAATAAGGGGATATGGAACAGATACTTTCACTATTTTTGTAATTCTCTAATTCTATCTTGCGCTATTTTTAACAATTCTTCATTCCCTTTCTGTTGCTGGTAAAGTTTCACTGCTTGCTGAAAGTCAGCTATAGCCGCTTGCTTATCTCCTAAATCATAATGGATATATCCTAGAACGTGGTAGGCTTTAGAATATTTAGGATTAATCTTGATAGCTTGGGTGTAATCAGCTATAGCTGCTTGCTTATCTCCTAATTCATAATGGATATATCCCCTTTTTTCGTAGGCTTCATAATCGTTAGGATTAATCTTGATAGCTTGGTTAAAATCAGCTGTTGCTGCTTGCTTATCTCCTAATTTATAATGGACATCTCCCCGGTTTTTATAGGCAATGGCAAAGTTAGGATTAATTTTGATAGCTTGGGTGTAATCAGCTATGGCTGCTTGCTTATCTCCTAATTTATAACGGGCATTTCCCCGGTTTTGGTAGGTTCTGGCATCATGAGGATCAAGACTAATTGATTCATTATATAAAGCGATCGCACCTTGATAATCTTTCAAGTAATCACGAATTCTGCCCTGATCATGTTTAGATGCAGAGTTATTTCCTTGTGTAGCAAATAGTTTTACTGATTTTTGTAAATCATCTATAGCCTTCTGGTTGTTTTCAATATTTCTGTAAGCAACTCCTCTACGAGAATAGGCTTCAGCAAACTTAGAATCTAAGCGAATAGCTTCAGTTAAAGTATTAATAGCTCCTTGATAGTCTCCTTTATCAAATTTATCATTACCTTGCTTTAAAAATTCCTTAGCTTTCTTTGTTGTTGCTGTTAGAGCAGCTTGATAAGATAATCCCTGATTAACAATATAACCACCAGCAAAACTAATAGCCACTGCCATACCCAAACCAACCATAATTTTCGTAGGAAACTTTTTAGGGGGTGGAGGTGGTATTACAATAGTTTTATCAGGTGGAATTAGTGCTTGTAACGCCTCAGTTGCATTCTTATAACGCTGACTAAAATGGTCACGCACCATCTTAGTTAAAACTTCTGCAAACTCATCACTAACTTGGGCATAATTACGCCAGATAATTTCCCCAGTATTCGAGTCTTCCTGAAATTGTCCTGGTACTAATCCAGTTACAGCTTGAATACCAATCATGCCCACAGCATAAATATCACTAGCAAATTTAGGTTTACCACCTGCCTGTTCCCCCGGCATATATCCAGGTGTACCAATGCCTACAGTTAGACTGGTTTGCCCTTTGGAATTAACAGTATAAACCCCAATTTCTTTAACTGCACCAAAATCAATCAAAACAATTTTGCCATCTTGATGACGACGCATAATATTGGATGGCTTAATATCTCGATGAATAATATTTTGTTGATGAACAACTGCTAAAATTTCTAGAATATCTATGAGTAGTTTAATCGTTTGTTCTTCAGTCCACTTTTTACCAAAGACAATTTCTTGATTCAGATCATATCCATCTACAAATTCTTGCACAAGATAAAATTCGTCCTTTTCTTCAAAATAGGCAGCAAGTGAAGGTATTTGGTCATGTTTACCGAAATTTTGTAAAACCTTAGCTTCCTCCTCAAACAATCTTTTAGCAATTGCTAACACACTAGGATCAGGATTTCGCTTTAAGCGTTTGACTACACAGTGCGGGCTTCCTGGTAAAGCTGTATCTTCAGCCAGGTAGGTATCACCAAATGCACCTTCACCAATTTGCTTGATAATTTTGTATCTACTCAGAAGTGTAGTCATCTGATTGGGATATAAAGAGGGTTTCCTAAATCAATACCTTGTCCATTTTTTGTAGGTCGGGTTAAGCGACAGCGCAACCCGACGCATTTGTTGGGTTTCGTACCTCAATCCAACCTACAAATCAAGACTTTTTTCGATTTGGACAAGGTATTGCTAAATTAAATGTATTATATGACTCAATTTCCCACTTTTGGCTAATAATTTGATTTTTTTATATAAAATTACGTAAAGATGTTGGTACAATTTAAACGAACCTGCATGGACTAATGAAATAACCCACGCAGTTGAATTTTGTTTATTTAGCCACGTCCACGAAGCGTACCCCAGGTATCTTTCCAATTTCCAGATTTTTTACCAACCTTGCATTTCCACCAACTCCATACACAAATCATTGATTTGCTCCAAATTAGGACGATGTGGTAAACTGGATTGATCATAAAAAACATCCATTTGAGCAACCAAATCTTCCGCCATTTTCATTAATTGCTCATAACTATAATCACCTCGCAAAATAGCCCTTAAATCATCAATATCACCAGCTAAATTTCTATCTACAGTTACTTCTCCCCGCTGCAAAATTTCCAAGCCACTGCGTAGTAATCGAATACAGTGCATTCCATGTTTTAAATCATAACCTGATTTTTTTTCCATTTCGGCTCTAGCAGGATTTCTATTTTCTTGCCAAGATATATAAGCCTTCCATTCTCTTAAAGCAATTTGATAACTTTGACTTTTTTGCAAAAGGCGAATAAAATCTTTACGTCCATGAGTTAAATTTTGGGTATATGCTAAAGTTTGATCTGCTAAAGTGTACTGTTTCAAAACACCTTTAAAATCAATATCCCCAGTCAGCAATTTATATAACTGTTCTGATTCTTCCAAAAACTCAATTTTCCCCCTAATCAAAAGATAAAGATATTCCAAAAAAGCATTTAACTCATCTTTACTTAAAGGAATTTCATCTGTAATATCAAAATCCGAGGGAAGCGGTTTTTTCGTGGGTGGATTTAACAACCATTTACGATGAGTTTCCATCTTCTTAATTTGAGCAAAAGCATAACCAGAATAAGTATGCTTTACCTTTTTACTCAAAAATAAATGACGGTGATTAATTAAATGTTGTCCGACATTTGTTAAAAAAGGATAATTAGTTAACCACAGCAATTCTAAAACATTGGGATTTGCACCAGCTAATAAATGAATAACCTTTCTTAATTCATAAATAACCGTATCTTCATTACCATCTATAAACGGAAATATCCCTGGTTCATCCCAACCAGAATCCTTTTGTTCAATACTATCAAATCCCAAATAATAGCGTTTAGGAGCAATAAATACACCACGATAATCATAATCTGATTCTGGACGATTTAAACCATAACCATGACTACCAGCTAAACCCACAAAAATAGTTCTTTGTTCAACTTCAATTCTTTTCATCTTTATCTAATAAAAATTAAATTTTCATTTTCAGTATTAACTAAATTATAATTGATAATTCGTAACAGTTATCACCTTTTTCTACTAAAGTTCTCCCGATT
Source organism: Dolichospermum sp. UHCC 0260 (assembly GCF_009711985.1). NCBI lineage: Bacteria > Bacillati > Cyanobacteriota > Cyanophyceae > Nostocales > Aphanizomenonaceae > Dolichospermum > Dolichospermum sp. UHCC 0260. The sequence goes on from NZ_VIKZ01000042.1 coordinate 96,283, forward strand.
TTGTTGGGTTTCACCTCCCTCTACCCAACCTACAATTTTCTTAAACCCAATCGTATTGATTTATATGAATATAGGAATTTTAAATTATTTATGAAAAATCTGAAAGTGAATAGTAAAAAAATCTGAGCAACCCTATTTAAATTGCTCAGATTAGTTAAAAAATTTTCCGTCTGTGTCATGGTTAACTACAAACACCAGAATTATCTTTTCGGAAATCAGCGAGAAATAAAATTATATTTTCTCAAAGGTTGACTGATTAACCATCAATCAGGTAATATAGTAGATTGTCTGTCTAATTCCTGCTCGGATCAGGTAGACATACTGCAAAAGCTGGCAAAGCTATAAATAATAGCGTCTCTACAGGAGATTATAGCCAGCTACCTGTACGGCAACCTCAAGGACGATTTAATGACTTACGCGATTATTGAAACTGGCGGTAAACAAATGAAAGTAGAAGCAGGTCGCTTTTACGACATTGAACTACTAACCGCTGAACCAGATGAAAAAGTTACCATCAACGCAGTATTACTTGTACATCACGAAGGCGCAGTTTCCATTGGACAACCTTTAGTAGAAGGTGCAACCGTGGAAGGGACAATTATGCGACACTTTAGAGGTCGCAAAGTCCTGGTGTATAAGATGAAACCTAAAAAGAAAACCCGCAAAAAACGGGGACATCGCCAGGAAATTACCAGATTTTTGATTAATTCTATCAATCTCAACGGCGAAGTTTTAGCTTACGAAGAAGCACCAACGAGTCCTGAACTTCCCGTTCTTGATACTGACTTTGTGGAAGAAACCGCTGACGAATCATCCGAAGAATCATAAAAAAAGGTTTAAGTTACTAGTTAGGCAAGGGGGAAAAGGTGATAGAGAGTAATTACCAATTACCAATTACTTTTTTCCCAGCCTAAACTGGATAACTAGCAACCTGGGATAAATAAAGTAAATAGAAAAGAGGGAATCATGGCTCATAAGAAGGGAACTGGTAGTACGCGAAACGGTCGTGACTCGAATGCTCAACGACTAGGCGTAAAGCGTTATGGTGGACAAACTGTACGCGCAGGTAATATTCTAGTCCGTCAACGTGGTACTAAGGTTCACCCTGGTAACAACGTTGGTATTGGTAGTGATGATACCTTGTTTGCTTTAATTGACGGTGTAGTTACCTTTGAAAGAAGAGGTAAAAGCCAGAAGAAAGTTAGCGTTTATGCAGTAGCCGCAGAACTCGTAGAAGCTGTAGCTGGTTAATTCGTTATTAGTCATTGGTCATTCGTTATTAATTAATTAATGACCAGTGACTAATTTTAAATGTAGTGATTGATAAGTGCGCCTATTCCTAGTCCTAACAGTGAGCAAAAAGATATACAGCCAAAAGCTAGTGCTGGTTTTAAACCAACTGCTTGGAAGTCTATTTTGGCTAGGATGGTCGCTGACAAAATTAGTAAAGTATCAAGAAATACCCGAAACCAGGCAATCATTAGAAAAAATAGGAAAGCTGCTAAGATAGCCACAAGAAAAGTCCTAGCGTTTGACTTGAAGAAAATATGAGAATAATCATCTAGTTTTAGCCAAGGGTTAGTGAGCAATATCAGGGACAGCAGGATAGTTACCGCAGTTATCAGCCGTACATACCACGGGGCCTTTTCTTCAAATATCAACCAGCCCAATGTACTGTAACTCAGTAATACAAGTGTTAGGGAGAACCAAGGAATCTTTTTCAAAATTGACATATAGCAGGAGTCAGGAATAAAACAGGCTTCAGGTAGTTGATAAATGTAAAAGTTCTGTACCTTAATCAGTTACAAATCGTTATATACTGGTGTTTTCAATATCGGTTGCATTCATTATTTTACAGATTTACTGAACTCATCAGGTTTCTAAATGTTGAATTCCATCCCTAATTCCCAATTTAAGAGAATAAAGATCAACATTTAGTTAAATATGTTCATAAATATTTGTAAACTGTTAGCAGTTGAATAGCCATCTGGCATATCATTAAGGATTGATCATGAGACAAATTGTTATCGTCGAGCGCGTATGCCTAATTGGTCATATCGTTTCTATGGTATTTGGACTGCTGGGGATATTGATTGTTATTCCCAATGCTGAACTAATTGTTAGCTTATCAGAAGTCGGAGAGAGCGTCATGCAGTGGAGTATGGCGGGTGGTGGTGTGGTATATATGATTTTGGGGGCGCTGGGAGTGTTCCTTTATGCTTACCGAACTTTAGGTTTAGCACGCGCCTTAGGATTTTTAATCCCATCTTTATCAATTTCCCTAACTAGCGAATTACTAGGAACTAGCACAGGCTTTCCCTTTGGTTACTATAGCTATTTGAGCGGTCTGGGTTATAAAATTTCCGGTTTGGTCCCTTTTACAATTCCCCTTTCCTGGTTTTATGTGGGATTAGTTTCTTATGTGTTGGCTCGTGCGGGTTTAGAAGTAGATAAAAAACCCAGCTTGTTCCGTCACGTGGGAGCTATTGGTTTAGGGGCTTTACTGCTCACTTCTTGGGATTTTGTGCTTGACCCAGCCATGAGTCAAACTTCCCTTCCCTTCTGGTATTGGCACCAACCGGGGGCTTTCTTTGGAATGCCTTATCAAAACTTTGCGGGTTGGATGGGTACTGGTTCGTTATTTATGACTGTAGCGGCTTTGTTATGGAGCAAAAACCCGGTTAAGTTAGACCATTACCAACTAAATGTACCTTTATTGGTTTATTTGGGTAACTTTGGTTTTGCCACAGTCATGAGTTTAGCCGCTGGGTTTCCTATTCCTGTACTGCTAGGTGTGGCACTGGGTGTAGCTCCGGCTGTGCTGCTGTGGTCTAAAGGTTCTAGTACACCTGCAACGGTGAATATTGAAGCAGCTACTCAAGAAGTTGCTGTTGCTAATGTGAAAGTTGCTTTCAAATAGGGAAGAGGGAAGAGGGAATAGGAGAAGAAATTCTGCCAATTACCTCTTTCCCAATTACACAAAAAGAAAGCTAAGAGGTTGTTTGAAAAGTATTATATGAAACCCATAATCTCCAAAAACCTAACCCCCCTTCCCCCCTTCCCTACAAGGGAATGGGGGTTTTAAAGCCTCTCCCCTGGTAGGGGAGAGGTTTGGAGAGGGGTCTGTTTACACATTAAAAACTTTTAAAACATCCTCTAAAGCTGATATGCCATATTTATAAAAGTTTGGGCGATAGTTAGGAAATATCGCAATACTGAATAAGTCCACTGAATTATGCACATTATTTCTCGTAAAGTATTGCGTCAATTTTGGCATCACTCCAATACTGTTAAGTTAATTTGCCTAAATTGCGCGAAAATCTAAACTAGCTACTTTATACAAAAAAGTCAGGGTTAAAATTGTTAAATATTATTCCGCTCCTATTGCTACTTATCCAAGTACCTGCAGCAGCCATTTTACTTTCCCGGTTGCTCAAAGGTCCAAGACGTTATCCAGCCCTCGAACCACAACAACCCACACCCGAACTTTTGGGAACTGTGAGTGTGGTTGTACCGACACTAAATGAGGCATTACGGATTAGTCCACTGTTGGCTGGTTTGAGTCGCCAAAGTTACGAAGTTCGAGAAATTATTGTTGTTGATAGTCGCTCACAAGATGGTACTCCCGACTTGGTGAAAACCGCACAAATAACAGACCCCCGCTTTCGGGTGATCACAGATGACCCTTTACCCCCTGGCTGGGTTGGTCGTCCTTGGGCGTTGCATAATGGCTTTTTATTCACATCTGAGGGGAGTGAATGGTTTTTGGGCATGGATGCAGATATTCAACCCCATCCTGGTTTAGTGGCGAGTTTGGTGAAAACTGCGATCGCTCAAGGTTATGATTTGGTATCTTTATCACCGCAGTTTATTCTCAAGTATCCGGGAGAATGCTGGTTACAACCGGCTTTGTTAATGACGTTACTGTACAGATTTGATCCTACGGGTATTTATACTGAACAACCGGAACGGGTCATGGCTAATGGTCAGTGTTTTTTATGTCGTCGGTCTGTATTAAGGGCTGTGGATGGCTATAGCAGTGCTAAAGGTTCTTTTTGTGATGATGTGACTTTGGCGCGGAATATTGCCTCTCAAGGCTTTAAGGTGGGCTTTTTAGATGGTGCTAAGGTGCTAAGGGTGAGGATGTATGAGGGGGCGTTAGAAACTTGGAATGAATGGGGACGCAGCTTAGATTTGAAAGATGCTGCTTCTCCTGCTCAGATTTGGGGGGATTTATGGCTATTGTCTGCGGTGCAGGGTTTACCTCTTTTGATTTTATTGGGTTATTTGTTGCTTCCTAGTTTGGTGCTTTCATTGCCGGCGATGTTGTTGTTAGGATTGAATATATTTTTGGTGGTGATTCGTTTTGCTTTATTATTAGCGATCGCTCCCTCTTATGATCGTCAAGATGCCACAGGTGGTTGGTTATTCTGGCTTTCACCCTTGGCTGACCCTTTAGCAGTGCTACGCATCTTTTTATCTGCATTTCACACTCCCAAAGAATGGCGCGGCAGAAAATACGGTGATTAATACTATTTAGGGTGTTGACCGAGGGTATCGCTCTTTATCTGATTGGGGAGAGCGATCGCAATCATTAGAAAATATCCTGATTTCCAAGCCATACTGATTAAAATTCAAGTATGAGCAAGGAAATCATTTGTGGATTGAACAAAATCTCATGAGGATATGGAGATCAGTCTAATCCTCAGTAATAGGCGCTTCCCATGCTGCATTCCAGGATTGAGGTCCGATTTTACCATCAACCTCCAGTCCCTTTTCTTGCTGAAACTTGATTAATACTTCATGATCGCGTTCGCTAAAAACGCTATCGTCTCCCTTGCCAGTAGTGCCACCAGAACCCAGATTCCATCCCCGGTGAATCATCTGCCGCTGCCACAGTAGTATTTCACTCCCTTCCATGTAGGGACTGGTTAGGAAGATATACCGTCCTGTCCATAATGGATGAGGAGGAAGAGGGGTAACATCGTCACCCGATGTATAATTTGGTCTACCATAACCCACAATGTTTCCACGCCTTGTGCGTCGCATAACCTGTCCACCATTGGAATCATTCCCTACAGAAGTATTCCCTTCAATAGCAACGATAGAGCCGTCAGAATTGACTTTTTCTACAATACCAACGTGATCTGAAACTCCATCATTTTTCCAGTCATAGAAGACAATATCGCCGACTTTAGGGTTACTTGTATGCCACAAACCTTGCTCTTTAAACCATTTAATACCGAAAGGACAATAAGCAAAACCTTTGTTAGTAGTAATTTTTAAAGGTAATCCAGTATTGTGTAAACAATAGGATACAAACATGGCACACCAAGGCTCACGATTCATCCCATACCAAATACCAAATTTGTTGTTGTTAGATTCTGGGGGATTCTCTTTGTAACCGATTTCATTGGCTGCGAATTTAATAACTTGTTGTGCAGTAGTCATAGTTGTAAATTCCTCGTAGATTGTTGTGTTTATTTTAAGTTTTTATGTCTGTTGACCAATACCTTGTCCAAATTGGAAAAACCCTTGATTTAGAGAGACTAATTAAATTTAGATACCTAATGCAATCGCTTGTGCTATTTTCTTTTGATTGTTATTATTTGACAAAAATTGTAGTTGTGTGGGATTACTAATAAATTCACACTCTACTAAAATAGCTGGCATTTCTGTCTCTCTTAACACTTGAAAATTTGCTTCTTTAATTCCTCTATTTCTATGAGTTGAAAAAGTTGAGATCAAACTTTGTTGTACAGGTTCTGCTAGGTTTTTTCCTGCATTTGAACCTGAGAATATCCATGTTTCGATACCTTCCGCACTATTGTTGGAGTATGAATTACAGTGGATGCTAATAAAAATGTCTACATTCTTCTGATTTGCAAATGAAGCTCTACTGCCCAACGACACAGAAATATCTGTATCTCTTGTTAAGAAAACTGTATGTCCGTTTGCTTCCAGTTCTTTTTTTAAAAGTAAAGAAATAGACAAGTTAACATCTTTTTCATTCAATACAAATGGATCTTTTCCAATTGCTCCTGGATCTGTTCCACCGTGTCCTGGATCAATACATACTTTCATTGTTTATTTCCTTTTTTTTAGGGTTGATTTTGCAAAAATCACACAAACGAATACATGATTTGACTAAAATAGTCTAGCATTCATTTATCATCTCAAAAGTCTCATAAATTTCAATTTCAATTTTAGGATATTTATTACCAACTCCTCATTGTTTAAGTGCTGATTTTGTATTTCCATCTTCATCAACTGTAGTTTCATTGGGATCAGGTGGAATTAGATAAGCAATAAGAGATGAAAGCACAGTTGTTGCTGCTGCCGATGCTTCAGAGGTAATTTTTTTATCCTGTCCGCTAATTACGTAAGTGTTAAGAACAAAAACTGTTAATGTCACTAAAGCACCTGTAAATGCTGCACCTAAAACTTTACGGCGAGGTCTGGGAGTTTTTGATGTCATGTCATTTCGCTTTTGCGTAAAAGTTTCAGTATTTGAAACATGATAAGAGAGTATACTTTCCAATCCCTCCAAAGCAATGGAAGTTTGCCAACTTAAGCAAGGAACTTAAGAATCCTGACAAGTTATCGCTCTCATCCCTCTACCACAATCCTTTCAAGCGTTGAGACTGTAAGCAAAATAGACCGCAGAATTATTTCAAATTGTTAAAACTTCCCCTTTTTGCAAAATGTTATATTGATAAACACATCAAACAACCGCTATACTCTGTTCAATCTCTTAGTTGTATCTTTATACTCTTGTCAGATTAATACAGTTTTCCCGGAAATCAGTCATTTTTCCGGCGGTTAGAGTTAATTCTCTTGCCCTATTTGGCTTTGCTTAAAAAAATTTATATTTATCACTCATGGATCTACCAAGAAAACGTAAACGTGGGACAATCCTCACGATTCAAGGTTTAAATAAACTTGAGAACGCCATAAAAACAAAGGAATATGCTGAAAATAACGGCAAGCGATTTACCCTTGATAATCTCAGTATTCAGACTGAATTAGACTCTCATACCTTATGCAAAATTTTTAACTGCAATGTCAGAGTTGATAAAAAGTCTCTAGTCAAATGTTTCAAAGCATTTAATCTTGTGCTAGAGGCTGATGATTATCAATCACCTCTACAGCCTCCAATTCAGCCTGATGGGGATTATAGTTTAGCTCCCAATGTCTCCGTTTTCTATGGACGCACCGCAGAACTGGCAACATTGAACCATTAGACATCTCCGAAAATGAATGTAGAGACGTTCTATAGAACGTCTCTACAAGGGTTTCAAACCACGCACATTTAATTACCGGAGATGCCTAATGGATTCAGGTTAATCGCTGTCCATTAATCATGGTGTTAGGTATGGGTGGTATGGGCAAAACCAGCCTCATAGCCAAGTTAATGGCAGGTTTTACCAACAGCACAGACTCGTCATCATCAGAATTTCAGTATGTCATTTGGCGATCGCTTCATCATGCTCCCACTGTCCCAGAAACCTTAACTGATCTAATTCACATCGTCTCACACCAGCAAGCCGTTGATTTACCAAAATCGCCACATCAATTAATATCAAAGTTAATGCAGTATCTCCATCAAACTCGTTGCTTACTGGTTCTGGATAATCTAGAATCCATTCTGCAATGGGGAGAACGAGGGGTATCATATCGAGAAGGGTTTGAAGGTTATGGACAACTGATTAGCACAATTGGGGAGTCTACCCACAAAAGTTGTTTAATTATCATCAGTCGAGAACCAGCGATCGCATTTAGTCTACTAGAGAAAAAAGCCAATTCGATTAAATCACTGATCTTGAAAGGGCTGCTTCCTGAAGACGGACTCAAGCAGAATGGCAAATATTACATAATCACTATGGCGGAAATCCCCTGATGCTGAAAATTATCGCCACCACTATTCATTTTCTATTTTCTAGCAAAATTGATATTTTTTTAGCCCACGGTATCACCGTCTTTGGCGATATTTACGATTTATTAGATCAACAATTTCAACGCTTATCAGATTTAGAAAAAACCGTGATCTATTCCTTAGCAATTCACCGCAAACCCATATTAATGCCAGAATTACTAAACGAGATTATTCCCCCTGTCACTTCCCAGAAACTATTGGGAATACTAGAGAGTTTGAAATTGCTATCTTTGATTGAATTCAATGGAAACGGATTCACAATGCCAAACGATGTGATGGAATATGTTACCAATCAATTTGGATAACAGGGAACAGAACAAGATTATAGAGATTTCTATTTTTAACAAAACGTATAATTGAATAGCGCGAGAGAAAATATGGAACTTAATTAATTAGTCGCACTTCGGCATACTCATTGACCACATACCGCTATATGATGCGATTAATTACAATTTCATCTCACATAAATTAAGTTTATGACATCCACCATTTCCATCAACGATAGTCAGCGTCTAGGACTTGAACCCCTCGAAGTCCCCCACCGTCTCCTATTGGGTCCAGGTCCCTCCAATGCCCATCCAGAGGTATTACAGGCGATGAATACCACACCAGTGGGACATTTAGATCCGGCTTTTTTAACCCTCATGGATGAAATTCAATCTCTGTTGCGTTACACATGGCAAACAGAAAACCCCCATACTATCGCCGTCAGTGGCACGGGTACAGCCGCAATGGAAGCCACTCTAGCTAATTCTGTAGAACCGGGTGATGTGGTATTAATTTGTGTGGCTGGTTATTTCGGTAATCGCTTGGTAGATATGGCAGGCAGATATGGCGCAGATGTCAGAACTATTACTAAACCCTGGGGACAAGTTTTCAATTTGGAGGAAATCAGCGCCGCAGTAGCCACCCATAAACCAGCAATTTTGGCTTTAGTTCATGCAGAAACTTCCACCGGCGCTCGTCAACCCTTAGACGGGGTGGGTGAGTTATGTCGTCAACATGGAACTTTGTTGTTAGTGGATACCGTTACCAGTTTGGGTGGTGTTCCCATCTTTTTGGATGAGTGGGGCGTTGATTTGGCTTATAGCTGTAGTCAAAAGGGCTTGGGTTGTTCTCCAGGTGCGTCACCGTTTACAATGAGTGCGCGGGCAATGGAGAAGTTGCAGAAGCGTCAATCTAAAGTGGCAAATTGGTATTTAGATATGACATTGTTGGGGAAATATTGGGGGACTGAACGCACATATCACCACACTGCACCGATTAATTTATATTATGGTTTACGGGAAGCTTTGCGTTTAGTGGCGGAAGAAGGTTTAGCTAGTTGTTGGCAACGTCATCAAAAGAATGTCGAGTATCTGTGGGAAGGATTGGAAGATATGGGTTTAAAGATGCACGTTGAAAAGGAATACAGGCTACCAACTTTAACTACTGTTTGTATTCCGGAAGGGGTAAATGGTAAATCTGTAGCCAGGCAGTTGTTAGTTGAGCATAATATTGAGATTGGCGGCGGTTTGGGTGAACTTGCTGGCAAGGTTTGGCGTGTAGGTTTAATGGGTTTTAATAGTCGTCCTGAAAGCGTGGATAAGTTGATAGCTGCTCTGGGAACAATGATCTCTAATAATTAGTTAGTTTGTAGTTGGGCTAAAGCCTAAGATACAGCATATTTCGCTCTAATGAGGTACAAACTTGAATTATGAAACTCTTGTAGTGCGGGCATCTTGCCCGCTGGATATGTACCTCATAACACCGGAAAGTGCTGTAATTTTAGAACTCAAGCCCAACTACATTATTCTTGATTTTGATTTAACCAACTTTCTAAATTATCAAGTTTGGTGAAATCTAATAATTCTTCTCCCAACATTTCTAATTTATCAAGTGATAATTTTTGAATCTTGGCAATTAATTCTGAATTAATTTCTCCAATACGACGATTTAATTGCCGGATAATTAACAAAGTTTCTCCTTCAATTTTCCCCTCAATTTTCCCTTCCTGAACCGCTAAATCTCTATCCTGTTGATACAATGGTGCTAATCTCATAATTATCTCCCTATCTTCGGTTTCTTGATTGACTCCCAGGTGTTTTTGCAGGTTGTAGAATAATTCTAGCGTGATTCTCCTAAATGGGTGGTTTACTGTTAATTCTGCTAGTTCCTCAATAGCTTGTTTTTGAACATTTCCTTTTCCTAACATTCTAATCCAAAGAGTTTCTTCCGTCCGTGGTAGTTGATGAATAACTACTATGGCTGTACGTAACGCTGCCCCTAAATAGTATATTCCTGGTAAAGAGTCAGTTTTTAAGGTAGTATTAAAGCCAGATAATATCTCTGGTGATGCTGTCGGAGTAAGTATCCACAGTTTCGGAATTTCTGATTCTTGAAGATTAGTTTTATTGCGTTTCGCTTCTCTTTTTAACACTCCCTTTACTTCTAATAATTTTAACAAACAATCACAAATCTCATCAGATGATGCCGGATTGCGATAAGGTTCAAAAATCGCGGGAGTAGATGCAAATTTACCTAATAAACCTAAAAGTTGTAAATTAGGATTTGCTTGAGGATAGGGAGAAAAGTAAACATCAATTTCTCTGACTTCTCCCGCTACACGACTCGGCGCTTGAACTTCTCCATAGTTTTTGAGAAGTTCCTCTAAATAGTCCTTAGCAAATTGATCATGAATGAATCTTGTCATGTAATAATTATATCAGTATATTGTGTTTTAAGTATCAAAGGGTATTTGTAAAGTATAAAATTCTATAAATCACGAAATCCCAGCTTAGAGGATGTTTTAAAAGTTTTTAATGTGTAAACAGACCCCTCTCCAAACCTCTCCCCTACCAGGGGAGAGGCTTTAAAACCCCCATTCCCTTGTAGGGAAGGGGGGGAGGGGGGTTAGGTTTTTGGAGATTATGGGTTTCATATAATACTTTTCAAACAACCTCTTAGTACAGCATCTCACAATTTTAGGTAAAATAGAGATTCTTAACTCACTCCAAAAAGTAGATTACAACTCTACTTCCTGCAAATGTAGAGAATCAAGAAGAAGTGCAAATTCTTCAACTGATGAGGTAGATAATAGAAGAGTCACAACTAATTGACGAGAATTTATACTTCTTGTATTGATTTTGAACTCAGGAAGTTTAAAAAATTCCCTCAGTTTCCAGTAGAAATTAAAGGGGTATCTGTCATGAAAGAATACATGAGTGCTTTAGAGGGGTTAGTCGAGCAATTAACACTAGCTGCAATTTTAGAGATGCTAGAACGGATATGTCATAAAAAAGCGGAAAATCTGAGAACTCACTGGAATGATGAAGAAACCGCAAAGCTTTGGGAGAAAGCAGCTAGACAGATAGAAAATATCAATGTTGATATTTAAATATTGCGAAAACAAATTACTCTTAGTTTATGGTTATTTTCAGTCAATGGAAATAACCAATTTTTAATTTTGCGGATAGCTAATTACCCCAAAAAACCAGCGAGTAATAGTGGTAATAGTATCAAAGCAGACCCGATTAAAACCAGGGTAGCCGGATCAATTTTAATGTGGTTCTTTTGTGGATCACGCATTTGGTATAATTCTGAAAAATAACTATTTTAACACAAGCTAAATTAAATATAACCATTTATTTTTTATTCTGAGTGTTGACAATTATCTATGGGAACAAATACTTTGTGATAACAACCTACAGATTGTCCAAACCAAAGCCTATCTAAACTTCCTCCACAGGATTTTCCCAAAGATGTTCCCACAGGTTTCGGGAAAGTTTCATATCCTCATCTACAAAAAAATATATGAGAAAAAATGGTAAAAACAAAAATACCAAAATAATGATAAAATTGCCGACGGGATTATTGATAATTTCTGGTGTGAGAATAATCAAAGGTATTGTAAAATATACTAACATCTAACATCCATACCAAAAAAAGCTTCCCAATTAAAACAAACAACTTAAACAAAAATTTGTTAACTATCAAATAATTTATCATACTATATACATTTTATGATTCTTCTTCATCCGCTTTCAGACTTTATCGAATCCAATTTTATCATTTATTCCGCACAGCCTAACTATTACTATGAAGGAAAATGTCCCCAAACTGGTGAAATATTGAGATTACCCCGCACACCTTTAGCAGAAGCTATAGCTGATAGTCTCATGCAGCAACTTGAACAAAATCATCTTTATTCCCATGAGGGAAAAATGTATGGTATTTTGTTAGTTGAATTACCCAATGGTGAACAAAGAGTTATTAAAGCATTTTCCGGTTTATTAAATGGTAATAGTATGGTTACAGGTTGGGTGTTACCAATTCCTGGTAGAGAGGAAGTGGCTTTATTAGAAACTCAGATTTTAGCAAAGTTAGCAGCAATTAAACAAGAAATTATTACCCTTGAACAAATTCCCGAAAGAGCAGAATATAAAACTCTGTCCGTTGAATATACCCAACAGTTACAAACTATGAGCTTACATCATGATCATAGCAAACAGCAACGACACAAACAACGTCAAGAATTTTATCAAACTCTCACAGATAAATCTCTCACAACTGCTTTGGAAAAACTAGAAGCAGAAAGCCGTCAGCAGGGAATTGACCGCCGAAATCTTAAACGCCATCAAAATGAAATTTTACAGCCTTTACAGCAAATTATAACGTCCGCAGATAGGAAGATTACAGAACTCAAACAACAGCGGAAACAACTATCTCGGCAATTACAAACAGAAATGCACGCTGCTTATAGCTTAACTAATTTTCAAGGACAATCTCTATCTTTACAGCAATTATTACCAGGAGGAACACCAACCGGAACGGGGGAATGTTGCGCTCCTAAATTATTACATTATGCAGCAACCCATGGATTAAAACCTTTAGCAATGGCTGAATTTTGGTGGGGTAATTCTTCTATAGAAAATAAGGTTTCTGGAGAATTTTATGGTGCTTGCTTGGAAAGATGTCAGCCATTAATGGGATTTTTGCTATCAGGATTAAAGCCAAATCAAGTAGAAATAATTTATGAAGATGAATGGCTAATTGCTGTGAATAAATCATCAGGACTGTTATCTGTTCCCGGTCGTTATTTTCATAATCAAGATAGTGTAATTAGTCGTTTACGTCATCTATATAATCAAGAAATAATCGCGGTACATCGTTTAGATCAAGATACTTCCGGGATTCTCTTAATAGCTAAAGATCCAATTACTCATTCTCAATTAAGTCAACAATTTCAACAAAGACAAATTCATAAAGTTTATGAAGCTTTGCTGACAGGTTCTCTAGCTATTAATGAAGGTGAAATTAATTTACCTTTGTGGGGAAATCCTGATCATCGTCCTTATCAAGAAGTGGATTTATCACGAGGTAAACCTAGTTTAACTCACTTCCGCGTTATGAACAGAGAAGGAGATTATACCCGTATTGAATTTGTGCCTTTGACTGGACGGACTCATCAATTACGGGTTCATGCTGCTGATACAAGAGGACTGGGAATGGCAATTTTGGGGGATAAACTCTATGGTTATCATAGTGATACTGATAGATTATATCTGCACGCGAGAGAGTTGAGGTTTCAGCATCCTCATGTAGAAAAAATCCTCCACTTACAGGTAAAAACACCATTTTAATTATAATTAGGGCTTGCTGAAAAAGTGGAAAAAGCCTTAATTTGTAGGTTAGGTTGTGAAACGTGAGCGTTCGCGGAGCAATCAGCAGGATATCTGAATTTGCAAAAATATCTTGACAAACACTTTAGGTTTATTATATTATTTAATATAACGAGCGTTCGATATAGAAACGATAGCTGTTATGCCGAAATTCTTGTTATTTGAATTTTATTTTCCACCGTAAGTTTACTTTGACCCAACGTACAAATTAAAAGTAGCCTGCACTTTTGGATATGACTAATGAATGAAGATAAAAACAATAATTCTGATCAGAAAGAGCCTATTGTCCACCTTCAGAGAATAGCTGATATTATATTCGCACTGGCAATGGCAGAGTGCTTCTTAGCTCTTGATTTTCCTGAAAATCTGCAACAGCCCACAGACTCAGAAATTGTGGCATTTTTACTAGCTCAAATAAAACCACTCACTAGCTACGCGATCGCATTTGTGACTGTTGGTTTCTACTGGCTAGAACATATCAAGCAATTTAAATATTACAAACAAGCAGATACAATTCATATCTCACTCTATTTACTTTATCTGATGGGAATACTTCTGATTCCTTACTCTGACACCCTAGTTATTTATTTTCCAGAAAATGCTCTTGTGAAAATATGCTTTAGCGTCAATACTGCATTCATTGGATTGATATCATTTATTAACTGGAATTATGCGACTTATAAACACCGACTAATTGCCGATGATCTAAATAGTGAAATTATTATTTCTACAAGATGGAAAATCTTGATAGAGCCGATTTTTTCCTTATTAACAATAGGAGTTGCTATTATCGATCAAGGTTGGTGGGAATATGTCTGGTTTTTATTACCAATTCCTTATCTCTGGACAGAGAAGATATTTAGCAAGGGTGCTGTCAAAAATAATCAACAGGCTGACAATAATTATGAAAAATATCAGGACAAGGAGTAGCTAATCATCCCCAAATACTAAATATACTTCGTTTACTGTATCTTCGCCTTAATATTGACATCTTTAAGCTGACCGTCTTCCATATAAATAATGCGGTCAGCAATATCTAAAATGCGGTTATCGTGGGTAACAAGCAAAATAGTACAGCCTTGTTCTTTAGCAAGTTTCTGCATCAATTCCACAACATCGCGGCCAGATTTTTTATCAAGTGCAGCGGTAGGTTCATCAGCTAAGACAATTTGAGGCTGGCTGACTAAAGCACGAGCGATAGCCACCCGTTGTTTTTGTCCACCAGAAAGATTTTCGGGGTAGTAACTGATACGATCTCCCAAACCAACAGATTCTAGCATGGCGATCGCTTTGTTGTTGATATCATGATTTAGATATTCATCATGCAATTCCAAGGACATCCGCACATTTTCTTGGGTAGTTAAAAACGTCATTAGGTTATGCGCCTGAAAAATATAACCAATTTGACGGCGCAATTTAGTTAACTGTTGTTTATTTGCTCCACATATTTCCTGTCCTAAAATTTTCAAACTACCTTCTTGAGCAGAACGCAAACCACCCATTAAAGTCAAAAGGGTAGTTTTACCTGAACCGGAAGGTCCTGTCATAATCACAATTTCACCAGGTTGAATATCCAAATTAATGTCAAATAATACTTGTTTACGTAGCATACCTGATCCAAAATAATGATTCAGGTTACGCACTGAAATTACAGGTTCGGAAACAGGGAATGAAGAATCAGTAGTAACTGATTTAATCACTGATTCAATTTTATGAGTGCGGCCGATTGACGAAGCTATGGCAGTGAGGAACATTGTGACTCCAGCTGCTACAAATAATCCCGTCAAACTGAATTCTACTAACACTCCAGAAACACCTTGAGAGAAGGGATCAAGAGCTACCGCAGCGAACATTGTCAGTCCCATCATTCGTCCCTGCATATTTGAGGCTGTATTTTGTTGCAGCCAAGTCATGCCCAGTACAGTGACAGTACCACCTCCTATCCCCATCAAGGCAATTATTCCCGATGCTATCCAAAAGTCCTGGACAAATCCTAATGCTATTAGTCCCGCACCCAGACCATAGCACAGTAAAACAAGAGGGGTTTTGAGACTCTTAATTGCACTCATTTGACTGGCAACTAAGACACCAAGTAATGCACCTATACCGTAAGCGGATTGTAGATAACCAAATGTTGTGGCATTAGCTCCAAACTTTACATTAACTAAGGCTGCAACGCCGATGATAATCGGACCTAACATTGCAAAATTAATCATTGCTAAAAGTAGCAAACTTATTCTGATAGCAGGCTGTGTCCAGGCATATTTTAAACCTAAAATAATCTCACCTGTTAAAGCTTGTTTCTCTGGTTCAGTTGCCAGAGGTTGACGGCGACGAGTCCGCACTAGGTATATGAACAAACTACCAAAGGCAAATATGAGTGTATTGATTGCAAAAGCAATGGTTAATCCAAACGCACCAATCATAAAACCCGCACCAGCAGGTCCGATGACTTCGGTAAACTGTTCACTGCCCTGTATCCAAGCGTTAGCTTCTGCTAATTGTGATTTTCTCACCAATTGAGGCAAGAGGGCAAGAATCGCTGGGTATAAAATAGCCTCAAACAATCCAAATAAAACAGCAATTACAATGAAAACAATGAGATTAAAACCATCTAATATTAGCAAAACAGTAGCAATTCCAATTAAAACAGTATTAATCAGACCTCCAATGATAGCGACATTTCGAGGTGACCAACGATCGCTGATTGCACCACCTACCAACATAAACAAGGCTCGTGGAATTGCCGCCGCCACTAATACAGTACCAACAGCCAATCCTGAAGCTGTTTTCTGGAGTACCAACCATGTTAACGAAACCATCCAAAATTTAGCAGCAGACAAGATTAAAGTTTGCCCTAACCACAGCCAGCGAAAGTTAGGGAAATATAAGGGTGATCGCAGCATCTACTCATTCTCATTCAGAAAATTTATACAAACAGGACTTACGCAAAAATTACGTGAAAGCCTTGATTTACCGTAGGGGCAATTCATGAATTGCCCCTACATTTCATACTTGATGCGTAAGTCCTAACAAAATCAAAATTATTGCTGACTTATTCAGATTATGATTTGGGCTGATTTTGTATCTTGATTGTTGCGTATAAATTGCCTATAAGTATCTAAGATTCCCTGCGAAATATCTGGATTATCTGCACATAAAGCCTGATGTGCTTCTGGTAATTTATACCAAGGAATAGCGGGATACAAGTGATGAACATAGTGATGACCTGCATTATGAAAGACAAAATTAATAACAGGATTCACATTCGATCTCGAACCTGAGAGAGTATTAAAATGTTCTTGCACTTCAGAGAAAAGTGATAAAAAAGAAAAACACCAGAATAAAGGCACAAACCAGTAAAGGAGTAAAATGTCTAAATTTCCTGACAAACTGAAACTTAGAATAACCGTTAACCAGAATAAATAAAGTTTGTAACTACGTTTTATACCATTAATGAGTGAACTCAATTTGAATGAATCTTGGAGCAAGGGATACAAAATGACTTCTAGGAAGAAGTAATACACAGAAAAACCCAGAAAAGGTTTAATAAACAATATCATAAACACATTCTTATCCGGTTTATTTAATCCCAGAAACTCATAATCTTCGGGTATATAATCCCTATCAGAGAATAAGTATTTATGATGCGGAAAGTGATGCTCTCGATAAGAAGAAATTGTCCTCAAAAATGGAAAACTATATATAAATTCTAGCTTTTCATTCCATGATTGTTCGGTAAATAGATTATTGTGAGCTGCTTCATGTCCCAATGCTTCTCCTATGGCAAATTGAAAAATGCCTATTAACCACACAGCAACAAAATAAATGAAGATATTATTTGCCCAAATACTAAACGCAGCAATTAAGAAAATTGCCATCCAGTCTCTTAGTAATGCTAAAAACGACTTGATATTATTACGCTCAACAAAGTCAATTGGTTTACTGGTCATAAAATAGCTCCTTTGTGATTTAACAACGGTTTTTGGATGAAAGGGAATAGGGAAAACTAGGTTGCCTACAAAGGGCTTGATTTTCACCTAACTTCTATTACAAGGATTATTTCGACCATAATTTTAGTCTACTTTAAACCTTCCTTTTTTTCATAAATGAACCACATTAAAAGTGTTTGTAGTAAGATGTTTAATCTTTGAATTTATAACTAAAGAGCTTACTACAAACAAACGCAAAACTTTTGTAATATACCAGTAATCAACACTCAACTAATTTGACACAAGTTCGCACAATTACTTATTCAGCACTACTCAGTACAAATTCTATATACTGATGAGTAAACTGCTTATCACATGGTGGACACCAGTGTAAATAAGTATCAACCTGGTCTGTACTGATATTTCTGAACATCGTATTAAATTGGTTTTCTAACTCAATTGATACCACTGATTTCAAAAGTTTCATGCCCTTTTTGTTCGTATGACGAACATATTCTTCATACTTGTCAACGAAACTTCTGAGTGGCACAAGCTCAATGTGCTTATCCAATTTGTCAAAATATCTAATTACATCAGACCAATTGAGTGGATGTGGGTTATAGAAAGTGTAGTTGTGTTTTCTCTCATTGGTAGGTAGTAAAGATGTAGAAATAATTGCCTTGGCAGCATATTCAACTGACATCAAATCAAAATCAGCATCCATATCAGGTATGCAGCCTATATGATAAATTGCACAGAGGAAATTTTCAAAGGCATCCTCATCAATAAAAAAGTCATCGTCAATATTTTCATAAGCCTTTTCTATCAAGGTAAATAGCTTATTCAATGGGGTATTTTTCTCAATATTTGCGACCCGCAAAGTATATAGATATCCCAACCGATAGTTAACCCAAGGATATCCCTGTTCTACTAGACGCAAGACGATTTGCTCTGTCACATACTTGGTTTGTGCATATCCATTGACTAAACCAATAGGGGTGGGATTTTCAGAGCAGTCTTCTAACAAGGATGTAGCGCAACTCGACACATTATAAAGAGGCTTGACCTTTCCAGATAATGCAAAATCTGCGACTTCAATAGTGCCAACCACATTAGTGTTCTTGATGATGTCATAGGGGAGATAGAAGTTATCTACAGCAGCTACATGATATACGCTGTCAATATTTTGCGCTAACTCTTCATAGCGATCTTCTTCTAGTCCAAACCGCTTTTTAGACATATCACCGATGATGATTTGTACACGATTTTCCCATCCTTGTAGCAGCTTGACATCGAACTTTCGCGCGGTTTTCTTGATCCGTTGAAGACCTGCTTCCTCATTGGCCGCTCGAACTAAACAAGCAATATTTAGATCGGTAGTGTCAAGGAGTTCTTTCAAGAAATAAGTACCGACAAAACCAGATGCCCCAGTTAGTAAGCAAGTGTTGGTTTGAGCGTTCTGGCTGAGATCAACTTTGTCGTCACGATTACGAAGAAGGTATTCTAAAGCATTTTCTATCTCCACATTAAGAGGTTGACTATGGGTAAGTTTCACTTTCAACGAGTCTTTATTAGAGATAGCAAGAGCTATATCGTCAATCATCCCCAAGAACGTATTGGCGTAGAAAAATGCTTCAGTAGGAATTTTACAACCTAGTTCTCCTTCGAGTGTGCTATGAATCTCAATGATTTTCAAAGAGTCAATCCCATAGAAGAAGATAGACTTCTCTACATCGAAATCAACCATCCGCACTTCATATTTCTTAGTCAGAATCTGGATGAGACTGGTAAAGACCTTCAGGTGCATTGGACCCATAGAAGTTATGCGTTCAAAGGTCTTTTCAATGTTCAACATACTAATTTCTCCTGGAGATTGATTTGCAGATTTATCTTGAGGCCATTTAGCTAAAGCATCCGGGCTGCCTTGAAGAAACTCTTGCTTGCACTGTTGTCTACGAATTTTGCCACTAGATGTTTTCGGAAGTTGCATATGTCCTAAAAACACGATCTGGCGTAATTGGATCTCGAAGTTCTCTCCCACAGCGAGAGAAATAGCTTCTGCCAATTCTTCTAAATAACCAGACCGCCGTAGATTGATCACACCAGCTTTTGTTAATTCAGCAAAAATCACCAAATCCTCTCCAATCTGACCGGAAACACTGAAAGCAGCAACAGAACCGGAGCGAATATCAGGATGTGCTTGCTGGACACAGCCCTCGATGTCTTGGGGATAGTAATTCACACCATTGATGATAATGATGTCTTTGATTCGGCCTGTAATGTATAGTTCGCCCTTCTCATCAATAAAACCCAAGTCGCCGGTACGGAGGTAAGTCCGATCATCATCTGGTAAAGAAACAAGAGTTTTTGCTGTGGCTTCTGGATGGTTGTAATAACCAGCCATTATGTTAGAGCCTGTACTCCAGATTTCCCCAACATGATTTGGGGGCAATACGCAATTTTTATCAGGATCGACAATATAAATTTTTTGGTCTAGCCAAGGGAAGCCACACCCGACAAAAACCTTTTCCTTACTTTTGTCGGTTGGCTCTTGAGCTATGTTTTGCTGACCCAATGTCATCCAGTCAACAGCTTTAAAAACTGGATCTTTATCAACGTATCCAGAAGATATGTAGACTGTAGCTTCAGCCATACCATAAGCAGGGAGGAACATCTTTGGCTTGAATCCGTTAACCGCGAACTTTTCTGAAAAATCCCATATAGTTTGTGGATTGATTGGTTCGGCGGCATTAATCGCCATCCGCAGGGAAGATAGATCCAGTGTCTGCTGATCGCTGGGCTGGATTTTATCAACACATAGTTGATAGGCAAAGTTTGGTGCGCCTGTATATTCTGCCCGGTATTTAGTGATGGCACGTAGCCACTGTATTGGCTGGGAAGCGAAAGTTGATGGCGCAAGTAGGACACAATGAGCGCCACTATA
>NZ_VIKZ01000043.1:0-26511 GCF_009711985.1 Dolichospermum sp. UHCC 0260
CTCACAGAATAGCGCGATCGCCTCACCCTTAATATCAACCCAAAACCGCTAAAATAGTACCAAATCAGAAAAATGGCAAAATCTGGATATGACCACAGCTACACCCGTAAAAACTGAATACGAAGCGATTATTGGCTTAGAAACCCATTGTCAACTCAGTACCAACACCAAAATTTTCTCCAACAGTTCCACAGCTTTTGGTGCTGACCCCAATACTAACATTGACCCAATATGTATGGGTTTACCAGGAGTTTTACCTGTACTCAACGCCAAAGTTCTCGAATACGCCGTGAAAACTGGTTTGGCGCTAAATTGTCAAATCGCTCGGTATAGTAAATTTGACCGCAAACAATATTTTTATCCTGATTTACCCAAAAATTACCAAATTTCTCAATATGATTTACCCATAGCCGAACATGGTTGGATAGAAATTGAATTGGTAGATGATGAGGGAAATCCCAGCCGTAAACGCATTGGTATTACTCGCTTACACATGGAAGAGGACGCGGGGAAACTCGTCCACGCAGGTAGTGATAGGCTTTCCGGTTCTACCTATTCTCTCGTAGATTATAACCGAGCTGGTATTCCCTTGGTGGAAATTGTTTCTGAACCTGATTTGCGAACCGGACAAGAAGCGGCTGAATATGCCCAAGAACTGCGGCGGATTGTGCGGTATCTTGGTGTCAGTGATGGAAATATGCAAGAAGGATCTCTGCGTTGTGATGTGAATATTTCTGTCCGTCCGGTGGGACGAGAGCAATTTGGCACTAAGGTAGAAATCAAGAATATGAACTCCTTCAGTGCGATTCAAAAAGCGATTGATTATGAAATTGAACGCCAAATCGCAGCCATTGAATCAGGAGAAAAGATTGTTCAAGAAACCCGACTGTGGGAAGAAGGTTCACAACGCACCAGCAGTATGCGGATTAAAGAAGGTTCTAGTGATTATCGTTACTTCCCAGAACCAGATTTAGCCCCCATTGAAGTCACTCAAGCAGAATTAGATTCATGGTTAAGTGAATTACCCCAACTACCTGCGATAAAACGCCATCATTATGAAAATGACTTGGGACTTTCGGCTTATGATGCGCGGGTCTTAACTGAGGATAAACCAGTTGCAGACTATTTTGAAAGTGCAATATCTAAAGGTGCAAATCCCAAATCTGCGGCTAATTGGATTACTCAAGATATCGCTGGGTACTTGAATAAACAAAAACTCACCATCTCTGAAATTAAACTGACTGCTGTTAATCTAGCAGACGTGATTACTCGCATTGAAAATGGTAAAATCAGCAACGCTCAAGCTAAGGAAAAACTCACAGACTTATTAAATGGAGTTTCTCCAGAAACAGCTTTTGCTGGTCAAGAACTCATTTCAGATCGTACCATTCTCGAACCGATTATTGATGAAATCATGGCTGCTAACGCCCAACAAGTCGAAAAATACCGCAAAGGTAACACCAACCTCAAAGGCTTTTTCGTCGGACAAGTCCTGAAAAAAACCGATAAACGTGCAGAACCCAAACTCACCAATCAATTGTTAGAAGAGAAACTCAATGCCCCAATGTAGGGTGACACCCCTCACCCTGAAAATGGTATAGTGTGATAATAAGACGCAACTTGATTATCAGGAGAGCTAGTTTAAATTGGCTCTCTTTCTTTTTAGAGGGAACAGGGAACAGGGAACAACGGACAACGGACAACGGACAACTGACAACTGACAACTGACAAAAATAAAAAATAGGGGGTTTGACCCCTTGGTGCTAGAATTATATAATGTGCTAAGTAGATGCACCCTGATGATTTTAGAGAGCTATCCAAGTAGCTCTCTTTATTTGCCCTAACTTGGCGGTTTATTCTTCAATTAATTTATATAGGGTCTTAAAGAAAAAAGGAATATGATTTTCAACAATACAATCTTGTTTGGAATAAAATTTACCAATTTCTAAAGATAATTGTTCTCTAAATTTGGATTTTGAATGAGGCCAATTATCATCAGGTAAAATTTGCTTCCAATATTCTTTAGATTTAACCAGCATTAATACCGCATTTATTAACTTATTTTTATAATGTAAATCTTGATTATTTTCATACTCTTCTTGCCAAGAATATTGAAATTTATCTATTTCCATACCATCAAAACTAGAAAGGTGACTGATTCTCTTAATTACCCTTGACCAATGAATTTGTAAATCTGCATCATTAGTCATATCATTAACCATATCTAAATAAATATTTTGTGAATTAACAGTATTTTCTTTATATAGAGGAGAGATAATATATTGATTATCAAAAACTTCTTGAATATCAGGTTTTAAAAAATAAGCTTCTTTATGAATTAAACCAGTAATCCATATACGATGATGGTTTAGATGATTTTCATTTATTTTTGTTTCATCATAAATACTATAGAAAATATCATCAGTGTTATTGAAATTGTAATCTTCTTTTATTTCAGCAAGTTGAATATCTAAATCTACAATAGCAAAAAGTTTATCAGGAGTTAAAAATGATTGACTATTATCAGAATTATGTAAATCTAAAAGCCCAAAAAATGTATTTAAAACATCATTTCTATCTCCACAATTAAAAAAAACTGGTCTATATTGCTTCCACCATGTTGGCACACAAGCATTATAAAAATTAGCATCTGGCATTTGTTCCATTTGCTTATATAATTGAGGTGAGCGTCTACCTTCAACTTTTGGGGGAATAAGACCTTCACAGAGAATGACAATTTTATTTCTAATTCTGCTATCTTGAATAATCTTTAAACAATGTTCTTTTAGTTCTTGCTCATTAAAACTCATATTCTTGATTAGGTTGATTATTGAATTGTTCTTGCTTGTAATTTTGGGTCTAATTCCTTAACATGAGCAGGTGTAACTGCATTACATAATTCATAGGAGTGAGTTGCGAGAATATATTGATTAGTCGCACCCCATTCTTCTAAATCTCTAACTATTTGATATTGCCAATCTGGGTGAAATGATATTTCTAATTCATCCATTAATACAATAGCATCTTCTATTTTATTATGTTTCAGCCACGTATAAATACATAATCTTTTTAATTCCCCATGACTTAAATCTTCTGGGGATAACTCTGTATCATCTATATCTAGTGTAAAATTTACACCTGATAGATTCACATTAATATTTACTTTTTTGTTAACTAATATATTATGTAATTCTTCTAACAATTTTTTATAGCTATTACCATATTCACCGACTATAATGGCTTGCTTAAAATCATCATCTCTAGCATCTTTAAATGCTTCATTAATAGTATCTATGGCTAAAAAATCGTATGTAAATAATCCTGGTAGTTTGTCTTTTTGTTCCTTTAAATATCCATAATATTCATCTTGTAACCAATAATTATTATTTTGTTTAGTAAATAATTTTTTTCGCATATCCTGAGCAAGAAATAGAAAAATCTGAGAAATATGGGCAGAAAAAAATATTTTACTTGATAATTCTGATAAAAATTTAGAAGTTTCAGTAGTATCTATTGAATCAGTATAGCAAAGTAAAGAATTCTCTTGTCGGTTCTTTTTCACTACAAAGTCACATATATGAATATTTTTTTCTTTTTTCAAGAGTTCAACAAAAAAAAGAATATGGCCTTCTATTTGTTTTTCGTGAAAATAATTATAAATATTATCAGATGCTTCTGCTCTACTGTTCAGAATTTCATTTATTACTTCTTTAATCTTGTAAACTCTAGATTCGATAGTTTGAATTTTAGCATTGTGTAAATTATCAACGTATTTTCTAAAGTCTATATCCTTAATATATTTTTTAATCTTATTAATTTCTCTTTCTATCAAAAAACTATTACTTTCCACCTTATTTATATTAGCTATATCTAATAATTTCTGGAGATGTACATTTAGTAAATGAAGTTCTGACTGAAATTTCAGATTTTTTCTATGGTTGGAAACTAATTCTTGAGAGTTATTGATGTCATCAGATGTGAACAATAGATTCTCTAAGTAGTAATCATTACCAACAAAAAAATCTAATCTTACAGTTTTACTACCATCCCAAATATCAATAATAGCTAAAGTTCTTTTACCAGATTCATCATTAACATGAAAACCATCTAGTAAATTTTGAATAAACTCCACTCTATCAGGATTACCAGAACAGTGTAATAAAACAAAAATCAATTGTAATAATGTACTTTTACCCCCACCATTTTGACTACCAAGGGGGAAAATACGTGGAGTAAATTCCTTCTCAAAAGTAATATCTACATTTTTCAAAGCCCGAAAATCAGGTACTTGGATTCTTTGTATGTGCATAAATAAATATATTGATTGTTTTCACTTCACAAACATATTATACTTGATTACCGATATCAGATAATATCTCTTATCTTCTTCTTTCTCTGTGTCCTCTGTGCCTCTGTGG
Organism: Dolichospermum sp. UHCC 0260; assembly: GCF_009711985.1. Lineage (NCBI taxonomy): Bacteria > Bacillati > Cyanobacteriota > Cyanophyceae > Nostocales > Aphanizomenonaceae > Dolichospermum > Dolichospermum sp. UHCC 0260. The sequence continues at coordinate 4,419 of NZ_VIKZ01000043.1, forward strand.
TTCGTTATTTCATGATTTTTGCGTAAGTCAAAAAAATAATTGGTGGGTTAAACAATCGCTAACCCACTCTACATCTTACTTTGCGCCTTTGCTCCTTAGCGTCTTTGCGCGAAACAAAATATTAACCCAAAACGAAATTCACCAACTTACCAGGAACAACAATCACCTTTTTGATTTCCTTCCCTTCCAGATAACGTTGTCCGGCTTCCGACTCCCGCGCATACTTCTCCAACTCCGCTTTATCAGATTGGGAAGGAACTTGAATAGCACCGCGAGTTTTACCCATAATTTGAATTACCAAAGTAATTTCATCAGCTATCAAAGCCGCAGGATCAAAACTTGGCCAAGTTTGGGTATGGACAGAATTTTTATTCCCCAACAATTGCCATAATTCATCACCAATATGGGGGGCAAAAGGCGCTAACATAATCACCAAAGTTTGCATCCCTTCCGCGTAAATTGGCGAATTATGACAATCAGCATCAGTCAAGGCATTGCTTAACTTCATCAATTCCGAAATTGCCGTATTGAATTGATATTCATCTACCACATCTTCCGTAATTGCTTGAATAGCAATATGAATGAAGCGACGTAAATCTTTTTCGGCTTTTGTCAGTTGTCCGTTGTCAGTTGTCCGTTGTTTTGGACTTGCAGCATAATCTGTTACCAACCGCCAAACGCGATTTAAAAAGCGGAATTGCCCCTCAACATCAGCCTCATCCCATTCTAAATCTTTTTCAGGAGGTGCTTTAAATAAAATGAACATTCGCGCCGTATCAATGCCATATTTATTAATAACATCTTCCGGTGCTACACCATTTCCTTTTGATTTAGACATGGTAGCATAGAGACGTTGTAAAGGTTCTCCAGTTTGCGGATCTACAGGATTATTAGCATCAACTAAATTTGAAGGAATCCATTTATCCTTACCACCTTTATTTGGGTTCATGTAAGTTAAACCCTGTACCATTCCCTGAGTTAACAGCTTTTGAAATGGTTCATCAAAGTTAAATAAACCTCTATCTCTCAATACTTTAGTGAAGAAACGCGAATACAATAAATGTAAAATTGCGTGTTCAATTCCCCCCACATATTGATCTACAGGCATCCAATCATTTACTTTACCAGAATCAAAAATCTTTTCTTCATTTTTGGCATCAGAATAACGTAAAAAATACCAAGAAGAATCAATAAAAGTATCCATAGTATCGGTTTCCCGTTTCGCAGGAGTACCGCAAGTTGGACAAGGCACATTTACCCAACTTTCCAATTGTGCTAAAGGTGAACCACCCCGGCCACTTAATTCAATATCTTCTGGTAATTGTACAGGTAAATCTTTTTCTGGTACGGGGACAATTCCACATTCAGGACAGTGAATAACAGGGATAGGTGCGCCCCAATAACGTTGTCGAGAAATCAACCAATCTCTGAGGCGATATTGTACTCTTAATTTACCGAAATTGTGTTTTTCGGCAAATTCAATAATGGCTTTTTTTGCATCTATAGAATTTATCCCATTAAAGTCACCAGAATTAACTAAAATTCCCGCTTCTGTATAGGCTGATTTTAAAGTTTCTTCCGCACCAATTTCCGGGACAATGACAACTTTAATCCCTAAATTCTGTTCTTTCGCAAATTTGAAATCCCGGACATCATGTGCCGGTACACCCATTACCGCACCTGTACCATATTCATAAAGTACATAATCTGCAATCCAAATCGGTACTTCTTCCCCGGTAAAGGGGTTAATAACTTGACCACCAGTGGGAATACCCCGTTTAGGTTTATCTTCCGCAGTCCGTTCTAACTCGCTTTGGTTGCTGACTTCCTTAATAAAGGCTGCTACTGCTGCTTTTTGGTCTGAAGTTGTCACCACTTGAGTTAAGGGGTGTTCTGGGGCTAATACGACGTAACTCACGCCATAAACGGTATCGGGACGGGTGGTATAAACGCCGATTTTTTCATCTAAGCCCACAATAGGAAATTCTAAATATGCACCGGTGGATTTTCCTATCCAGTTGGCTTGCATTAATTTAACTCGTTCTGGCCAACCTGTGAGTTTATCTAAGTCATTTAATAATTCTTCGGCGTAGTCGGTAATCTTGAAAAACCATTGACGCAATAATTTACGTTCTACTATTGCTCCACTACGCCAAGAACGTCCTTCGTTATCAACTTGTTCGTTTGCTAATACAGTTTGGTCAATAGGGTCCCAATTCACTGCGGCTTCTCTTTGGTAAGCTAAACCGGCTTGTAAAAATTGCAGAAAAATCCATTGCGTCCATTTGTAATAATCGGGGGAACAGGTAGCAAGTTCAGTTTCCCAATCTAAGGATAAACCCAGACGTTGTAATTGTTGCCGCATTTGGGCAATATTTTGATATGTCCATTTGGCAGGGGGTACACCTCTATCAATGGCGGCGTTTTCTGCGGGTAGTCCAAAGGCATCCCAACCCATTGGATGTAATACTCGATACCCTTGCATCCGTTTGAGGCGAGCAATTACGTCTGTAATTGTATAGTTACGGACGTGACCCATGTGCAAGCTACCGGAGGGGTAGGGGAACATGGAAAGCGCGTAGAATTTGGGCTTGTTTGTATCTTGAGGGGTTTTATCTAAGCCAAATTCTAACCATGTTTGTTGCCATTTTTCCTCTATTGCGGCTGGTTGGTATGACGGTTTTTGGGGGGACTCCACAATTAAAACTCCTAATGCTTTTATCTAGTTTCGCTATTGTGGCATAATCTAGATATATTTTTTTCTCACGCAAAGGCGCAAAGACGCAAAGGTAAGAGGGTAAATTGTCAGAATCAGGATATCCAAGATTAAAGGATAAACAGGATGAAAATCAGAGATTTTATCACCAATTAGCAATTACTTTAAAGATATCTTAGATGTTGCCAGATCCCCGACTTCTTTAAGAAGTCGGGGATCTATTCTATGCTATTATCTACTTGACTAAATCTAAAGTTTTCTGTACTATGGACGAAGCACTCATCAAGCATCCGAAAATCTAAAAAAATATTTTTTATCGCTCCACTCCGTTACGCTAGGGAAGGGAAAAATCAAGAGCGCAAAGTGTAAGAGGGGAAAAGTATAAAGGGCTACTGAAGAATTCTCCCAACAACGCAGACAACACGAAAACCAAAATCGTAGCCGTGGTCGTCGCGGTAGGCGTAGTAGCGACACGCGGAACGGCAGATTTGAGGATAGAAGATCCAAGACCCGCCCCGCAGCGTTGCGTAAGAATTGCTACCATCTGACCATGCACTACCGTCAGTAGGAGCATTTATATAATTTTCGTGCCACTCATCTTCGCACCATTCCCATACATTACCACACATATCGTATAAACCGCAAGGGTTTGCGGGAAATTTTCCTACTTCTGTGGTTTTTCCTCGATATTCTCCTTTTGCACCACCACCATAGGTGTAGTTACCATTATAATTTGCCAATTCTGTGGAAATTGTTTCCCCAAAATAAAATGGTGTGGTTGTTCCCCCGCGACAAGCATATTCCCATTCGGCTTCACTAGGTAAGCGATAGGTTTGATTTGTCTTGCGGGAGAGTCTGGCGCAAAATTCTTGAGTATGATTCCACGATACACGCTCAACTGGCAGATTATCACCTTTAAAGCTCGATGGATCAGATTCTAAATCAATCTTAATCTTGGGTAAAGCAGCTACAAGTCGCCATTGTTTTTGAGTGACTGGATATTTACCCATAAAGAACGAAGGAACGGTAACTTGATGTTGTGGACTTTTGGAAGAATTTCGGTCTTTCTCATTTTCTGGAGAACCCATAAGAAAAGTCCCTCCAGGAATATGTACCATTTCCAGTAATACACCATTTCCTAAGTCTTGGGTAAAATACTCGGCGCTTTTGGCAATACGTTTAATTTCCGGTGTTTTTACCAAACCAAGCATTGAGCTTTTTAAAGTTATCTGAGCAGTTTCAAACTGAAAAGTCTTTAACTGATAACCAGATTTATTTTTTTCTGCTTCTGCTTCTCGCTGGCGTTGCAATCTTTCTGCTTCTTGCTGCAATCTTAGTTGCTCGGCTGCTTCTGCCTCTCGTTGGCGTTGCAATCTTTCTGCTTCCTGCTGCAATCGTAATTGTGATAATGCTTTTGTTTGTTGCTGAAGTTGCAATGCTTCCTCTTCTTGCTGCTTTTGTATCTGAAGCTGTTTTTGATATTTTGCTTCTTTAACAGATGTAATTTCTAACTCAATTGATGCTACATCCTCATCTCTCAACCCTAAAACATCTTGTTGATAATCTTTAAGTATATTTAAAATATGTTCATCTAGAGGATATTTTTGCTCAACAGCTTTAGCAAAGGCTTGTTTGTAACTTTGCAAATTTGCTAACCGTCTACGAAAAGGTTCGAGAAATTCTGTTTCTATTTCTTCGGCTTTTGTATCTGTGATTCCCAGAATTTTCCGTTTTGGCTTTAAGACTAAAAAAGCCAATTCATTTAGTTCACCATTTGGAGCATATTGTTCAACCAATTTGCGATACTCTGCTTCTGGATTTTTGGGAGCATAGGCCAATAAAATATTGTATCCTTCCTTGTCCAGAATGATATCTGGTGTCATGTTAGGCTTCACCGCTTGGACTTTGGCTTTAGCGTAAGTGTGTAGTTCCTGGACATGAATATTGCCATCGTTATCTGTATCTGCTGCACCTGTCTCAATTCCCTCAACTAAATATTGAGTATAGAGGGAAAGTGTTGCCCCTTCTTGTGCAAAGGAAGTTTGAGTTGCACCAGAAGATGTCAGCACAACTCGTCCTTCTGCACCTAATTGCTTTTTGATATCTACTCCAATACTTTTTGTGTGCCAACCATTAGCAAAAGCACCACTATAACAAGCATCTAAAATTAAAACTTGTCGTTTGGAATAACAACTTTTTGATTGTGTTTGAATAAAATTTGCATCTACAGCAGTGGCTTCAAAGTTATCTTTTGCTGTGTTGCGAGTTGCTAAATAGAGATGATTATCATCATTAGTAATTCCATGTCCAGAAAAATAGAATAATAATAAATCTTCTTTACCTGCGTTCTTAAACAGCTTTTGAATTGCTATTCTCATAGCTACTGAATCAGGATTCAGCAGCCGTTCTACCTGTGCAAAATTTCCCAAGTTGGGATTTTGCAAAACTCGTTCCATAGCCTGGACATCATTGAGTGCAGATAATAGGGGTGGGATACCTGCACCATACTCACTGACTCCAATCAGTAGAGCCATTTTTTTAGCCATTGTCACCACCCATTGCGGCTAATAGGTCTTTTGCTATTTTTTCGCTTTCTAGCAGTTCTTGGCGGCTTTTGGCTTTGATACTGACTTCTTTATCACCGACTTTGACAGTCAGTTCTATGGGTTTGTCTCCCAAGCGATCGCCCAAAAAGGCTAAAAATGTTTTAATATTTTTCATACTGACTTGCGCTGTCAGCACTCCGATCAAAGTTGCAAACCCCTTGCTTCCTGCTTCTGAATTCAAATCTTCAGTAAGGTCTGCTTTGACTACTTCATCCTGTTTTCGCAATTCTGGCAGTAACTGACGTGCTATTTTTAGCCGTCTGTCATCATCTAATTCTGGGTCATTAACAGCAAAAGTAAATTGAATTGTGTAATCATCTGTCATATTCACCACCACACTCCGATTATTTCCCTAGTAATATAGCATACGGTAAAACTCTCCACTGTCTTGTCAAAAAAAGCCGAGAATTTTTTTGTTCCCTATTTTCTTACTACTCACATTCCGCACTTCATTTTCTAGTACAGACATAAGTGTAATAAGTAACAGAAATAGCTTAAATATAAAGTTGCGTAAATCCTGTTAATAAGGTATTGACAATAAATTCAGAAGAAAAAATGAGAAAATGAGTCTGAATGAAATCAAAATACCAAAAAATATAAATAACCAAAAAGAAGAATTTGAGTTTCTTCTTTGTGGATAATGACTTTTATTTTCATAGTTTGAATTTCAAGTTTTTCAGTAGGGGATGATTTTAAATCCTTATATCTTAATAATACGGTTGAGAGCCTGTGGTTGGTACTTTCGTAAAACCTATCTTGAAAAGCAATTGTTCTAGGTCAGGAAACTGAATATCTCTCATCATATTAATGTCAGTCATCTATCTTAGGGTTAATTTAAAATATCTAACTCAGGATTAATTAAATTACTTTTATTAAAGCATAATCTGTTTATAGCAGGTTAATTCCAACTATTTTATTTTGGAGATATAAGATTATGTTGCAAGCAAATTTGACGACTTCCCAGACAAAAAAAGATACTTCTTTAAACGCTTTTGATGAAAATTGTTTATCGGAATTAAGTTCGGAACAAGCTTCTAATATTGTTGGAGGATTTACACTTAAAAATAATACAGAAGCACCGAGGATTTTTTATAATTTTGGGGAGAAGTCACCCCTACAACAACAAACCTTAAAACCGGGAGAAAGCGGCACTTATCCGGGAGAGTTTCTTTTGTATAATTCTTCAGCAGCAACTTCCGGAATTAGCCCCGCAGTATTCAAAGCAGATCCTTCCGGTACATTCAGTTTAAATCAATCAGGAACTAAGATAATTCCTACTGATCTTAGCTCTTCTAATGGAGGTGGGAATGGTGGAAATGGAGATTGCTAAAAAAGCAATGAAAAGCTAAGAGTCGGTAAATAGATTTTAAATAAAAAGCCTCTATAATTCCATAGAGGTTTTATTTATAGTTATGGAAATTGCCAATTATTTACACCACTTCACAAGCATGAACTAAAGGTAATAAAGGGCCAATTTGTTCCTGTCCATTGACAGCCAAATCACTGTGACACAAATACAATTTATCAGACACCCGCGCCAGCAAATCAGCGACAATTCTTTGTAATCTTTCTTCTTCGGCTAATTCTTCATCTGCTGCTGTCCAAGGTTGTCCTAACCTATCCTGTAAAAATAAAGTAGCACCAAATAAAGTCGCCGCACCACCTTTAGCCCATAGCGGTGAACCAATATCTAACCAAAAATGCCAACGGTGATTTTTGCGACTCGCTCGGTATTGAAATATAGTTGCTAAAGTTACAGCCTTTCTACTGCTACCAATGGGACGGATAGGATAGGGATTTGCGGTAATTGTCCCCCGTCGCAGCAGTTGAATAAATATGGCTATCGCCACGCTATCGCTATCAATAATGGTAATGCTGAGAGTTTCTGGTGTATGCAGCGAAAGAAATAGAGGATCAGTTTGTTTTAAGCGGGTGTCTATTTCCCAATAATGTTGGGCTGTTTCTAATAATTCTCTTAATGCTGCTAATTCTTGATATGAAGGGTTCTTATCATTACACACAAAGTCTTGAATAGCTTGGTACAAGAAAAAAATAGGCGTGAGGAGAAGGCGCTGGTGATATTGCTCCCGTTGTTCTCCAATCCATTGTAATATTTCTTCATAGGACTGAGTGGCAATATAGCCAATTCTATCCCAACGTTCAAAGGTTTTCACGAGTAATAAATTGGGTGTGTCGGGGTGGGGAACAAAACAAGCATCGGCGATTAACCCAGCCCGCACTGGATCTATTTTAGAATGATGGAATTCTTTTTCCTCTCCATTTTGAGTTTGATATTGACTCAAAACCACCAACATTTCCGCCACCGCATCCCTATCTACTAACCGTCCTAAACCGGGGTAAACTAGAGCCATGAGGGTAAGTAATGCTCTGACTACCGAGGAACTGATTAAAGGGCGTTGTTCGTTGAGAGATGCAACTTCGATATTTTGTTTGGTTAATATTTCTACCAGGCTATAACGAGCGATCGCATCTAACCCCGGTGCAATAATCGCTACCTCCGCCGCCGCTATTTCCCCGGATTTAACCCCATCAATAATCATCTCGGCTGTTTGGCGTAATAGCTGGGCGCGGGAAGTGGTTTGAATCGGCTGGACAAAACTGGGTAAACGTAACATTGTCATCGGCTGTGTTACCAATTCTACCATTTGACTGGTGAGAGAATAACCCAAACTATTCTTAGGTGGGTTAGTTAAATTTTCTACTTGACAACGGGCAGATAATCTGGATAGATATTCAGGATCTCCACCTAAACCCCAGCGTACCTTCCCATGAGAATTGTAGCTAAACGCGCCCACAGCCCCAGCATCTAATAAAAATTCAAATAAGTTGCCAGCGATCGCCGGATAATCATCTACATCATCTGCTATGATGCCCTGATAGCGTTGTTTTAGATGTTCCTGATAGCTACTATTAGTTAATAATTTTTGGTGATACAGTTCAGTAATTAGCGCATAAGTCAATAACCCCCGTTCTAAACACCAATTCCGCCAATTTAGTAGTAAAGAACCCAAAAACTGTGGTTCTAAATTGATAGAACTATCTTCTAAACCACTGTGCAATATTTTAGGAATGTCTTCACAGGGTACACCGCTATAAGCTGCTAATTGCCATAAATCCAGGATACGTCTGACCAAACGATTTTCATTCATCCCTACACGCCGCAAAACCTCTGAATCTAACTGACAACTCCAGAGTTTTGTCGCCAATTCTTGTTCCGTTTCTGGGCGTAATCTGACAGGAAATTGAGCTTTAATTGACAACGAATCAATTAGTAACGGCCAAAATAAAATCACCTCATCTTGGAAAAAACCCAAAGCTGTTTTAACGCGAATAGGATATTTTCCTAATGTTAAAGTGGTAACTCTATCAGCTAATTCCCTGCGGTTATCATCATTAGCAGCTAACAATAAAATACCTAGTTCTTTTTGGTGTAAATTCACCTTTGAATCTATAGGTTGAGGTTGGGAATTGTGAATATTTTTATTATAAAATAAATCAGGTACTTGACTATCAATTTGCAACCAAGCACTAAACTGGTTTACCAAGCGAGTAGTTTTACCACTACGACTAGTACCAAAAATCCAAAGGGAATCAGAAATCATTCTTTTTGCGTTAACTTAAGTTTAAGAATTTAGTAAATAATGCCAAATAATTGTCTCGATGAAAATACCGTGTTTAGCCAAAAAATATACCCCTTTTTACTAGCTGCTTACAGATGGTATCTACTGACACCAGAACGTTCTTTAGATACAGCTTATCAAGCGGCTATACAAATTAAGGAAATTGAAGATAAACACTTCAATGGTAACAAAATAGACTCCGAATTTACCATGCACAGCACCAGCGTCATGGATTATTTTCAAGGAGATTTGCAAAAGTTATTAAAAACTGTCCAAATGCGGCTGACGGAATTCAAAGCCAGTCGGTGGTTTGCGAATGAATCTAAACAAAAAGCTGCTATCAAAGTGGGGATAGAATATTCTAGCCCAGCATCAATTTTACAGAAACTAGAATTCATTGATAAAATTACATCTAAATACACTAATAATGATATAGATGCAAATTATAAAAATGTCAATTCTCAACCTGTTGAATCTTCCACAGATTTAGTTAATTCTCCACAATTTATCCCTAAAACATCAAATAAATCCCCCAAAAATATAACGAAAGGAAAAACTAATACTACAGGTATTTTACCCCGCTCAATTTTAAGCACAATTACGCGGCTACAAGTAGAATTAGATCCAGAATCTGAACAAAATGTAGTTAAAAATTTTCGTAAAGCCCAACAAAGAAGTATTATCTCAATTCGGTTTATACTGCTACTTATTATCGTTCCTCTTCTGACTCATCAATTATCCAAAGCTTTAATTGTTGGTCCATTGGTAGAACATTTCCGAAATGAGAAAACAGTAGAAGTTTTCCTAAATGGAGAAATGGAAGAAGAAGGATTATTAGCATTACAAAGGTTTGAAGAAAGAATCAAATTTGAAGCCTTAATTAGTAATGCACCTGCGCTTGGGGCTGAAGAATTAGAAACAAAAATGAAGGAGAAAGCAGAGGAAGTAAAAAAGGAATTTCGCAAAGAAAGTGATAATGCCATTAAAAATGTATTTGCTGATATTTTCGCAGTAATTACTTTCACTATCTTATTACTTGTTAGCAGATCTGATATCGCTGTATTAAAAGATTTCTTTGATAATGTAGTCTATGGTTTAAGCGATAGTGCTAAAGCATTTATTATCATTTTATTTACCGATGTTTTTGTCGGCTTTCACTCTCCTCACGGTTGGGAAGTTCTCTTAGAAGGAATATCACGACATTGGGGATTACCAGCCAATCGAGATTTTATTTTCTTATTTATTGCCACATTTCCCGTAATTTTAGATACGATATTTAAATATTGGATTTTCCGCTACTTGAATCGGATTTCACCTTCTGCCGTTGCTACCTACCATAACATGAATGAATAACCAGCATTTTGCTAACATTACTATTAGCTTACCTGTATTTATGGCCAGTTTGATTGTGGGCATACAACCACTCCCCAATCAAGAACTTAGTCCCCCAGAATGTCGGTTAGGAAAATGGAATTTACCAGCGTTAGTAAATCCAATAAAAAAGAAATTACCTGTACTTATTCCGAGAGTCCCAGTTACCTGTTGTCAAGAGGATATTTCTTGTTTAGATCAGGCAATTTATGATGAGAAAAATAACGAAATTGCTAATAAAAAAGCATTATTACAATCTATAGATTACAGTCTCCAATATTTGCAAACGCCAAGGGCAATTAAAGCTTATCAAAAATCAGAAATTACCAGAGAAAGAGTTTATAATAGTTTGCAAAGATTTCGGCAATTATTGATTTCCACAAAATCGCCTCAAGCACTCCAAGCAGCTATCGAAAAAGAGTTTGTTTTTTATCAATCTGTAGGCAGAGATAATAAAGGAACAGTTTTATTTACCGCTTATTATGAACCTTTGTATTTAGCCAGTCGTCAACCAACAAAAGAGTTTCGCTATCCCGCCTATCGTTCTCCTGCTGACTTAGAATCTTGGGCTAAACCCCATCCTAGTAGATCAGAATTAGAAGGTGTAGATGGTTTACAAGGTAGCAAAGGAAAATTAAAAGGACTGGAGTTATTTTGGTTTAAAGATCGTCTTGAACCTTATATGATTCAAATTCAAGGTTCAGCCAAACTCAAATTAACAGATGGAACTCAGACAACTATCGGTTATGCAGGTAATACAGCCTATAATTATCGAAGTTTAGGCAGATCATTAGTTGATGATGGTAAATTTCCCTTAGAAGGGTTAAATATGCCCATTATCCTCGACTATTTCCGCAAACATCCCCAGGATTTAAATATTTATATTCCGCGCGATCAAAGTTTTGTATTTTTTCAGGAAACCCACGGAAAACCAGCCCAAGGTTCTATTAGTGTACCACTAACTCCAGAACGTTCTATTGCTACAGATAAATCTCTCATGCCTGCCGGTGCTTTAGCATTAATTCGCGCTCCTTTTCCTTATATTAATAAGAGTAATAAAATCGAAAATCGGCTAGTGAGTCGTTACGTTTTAGATCAAGATACAGGTGGTGCAATTAAGGGCGCAGGGAGGGTAGATTACTTTTTAGGAACTGGTGAATCTGCGGGGGAACGGGCTGGGGTAACAGTCAGTAATGGACAATTATTTTATCTGTTGCTAAAACCGTAGTCTCCAGGGCAATTTTTTAACGGTCAATTATTTATACTAGTATATTTTGCCAGAATAGCTCTTGATATTTAACTAAATTTATCAAATATATACTTAGGAGATTCCTTTTTTCATCTTTGCTACTTATGTATCAAATAAACTTCCTTTTTTTCGCTTGTGAGAAATCCGGGTTTTGGGGGATGTGAGGGGCGATAGCGAAGCGCGACCTAGTAATCACAAATATCTCATAAAAACTTTTGCGGTTATAATTATTAGTAATACAGTAAGTTATATTTGCTGCTATGAATAACGCATTACAATACATCTGTGATTCAGAAGGGCAAACAGTTTCCGTAGTTGTTCCCATTGCCCTTTGGCAAGAAATAATTGCTGAGAGAGAAACTGCTTATCTACTGAGTAGTCCAGCTATGAAAGCAAGATTACTTACAGCTAGAAAACGTCAAGATGGAATTTCTTTAGAAGCAGCCTGTGAAAAACTTGGGATGTGGGAGTGCTATTAACTGTTACTATAAACTATCAACAGTCACAAACTCATACCCTTCTTGTAATAATCGAGGAATCAAAATATTAATAGTTTCTGCCACATCTTTACCACCAAAATAGCCATCATGTAACACAATTAATGAACCGTTTTTAACTTGTTTTATGACTCGATTTACCACAACATTGACACCAGGATGTACCCAATCTTCAGGAACTACACTCCACATGACTGGACGATAATTCCACTGTTGAAATAAATGCAATGTTTGAGGTGTAAAAAACCCGTTGGGAGGACGCACATCTCGTACTTTTTCCGGTGATAAATTACAAGCATTGTAAATAGCAATTTGGGTTTTTTCTAAACTCTGTTTTAACTGAGTTGGGGAAAGCAGGGGAAAATAATCATGTTCATAACCATGTAATCCGATCCAGTGTCCTTGTTCACTGACTGTTTTTGCAATGTCTGGAAACCGATTCACACAATTTCCTAACCAGAAAAAACTAGCGGTAATGTTGTAACGCTTTAAAACCGATAATACCTGGGGTGTATATTGGGGATGAGGTCCATCATCAAAGGTGAGGGCGATAGTTTTGCTGTTGGAGTTTCCACACCATAGACAATGGGGAAAAGTGGGTTGGAGAAGCCGATAAACAAGGGGAAATAGAGGTGCAAATTCCATTGTTAAAAGAATGCAGAATTTAGAATTTAGAATTTAGAATTACGTTTTGCAACGGGGATTTTACCCCGACGCAAAACCCGCTGCTTGTAGAAGCAGGGGACTTTAACCCCCAAAGGTAAGTTAAAAATAAATTTGTACGTAAGAATTCAGGTTATTTAATAAATAGTTGGGTAAGATCCCCGACTTCTTCGCATTAATTATAATTTCTTAACACAATCAAGGAAGAAGTCGGGGATATGAAAGTTTTGAAAGTTTAGATAGAATTTACATTGTCAGCAAAGCGAATTTTCAGATAATCATCTTCCATTTTTGCTCCTGCTGGTTGCAGTGCTGCCAAAGCTTGAGGTAATACCAAATTACGGCGATGATTGCCAATAGTAATGTTTAATTCATCTCCCGTTTTTTTCAGTTGAATTTGGCTTTTAGGAATATTGGGTAGATACAGTTCCAAACTGTATTGGTTATTATCTTTTACCACTCTGATTGTGGTTTCTTTATAATAAATCTGAGTTGGATCTTCATCTTTGTACAGAGTTTCTTTCAACCTTTCCAAAGCTGCTAAACCACACAGTTCTTCAGAGTAGAGAGGGACTTCTTTGACTGGGAGAGGGAGAAAATTGTCGTGAATTTCTTGACGGTATTGTTCTTGATTTTCCTTCCACCGTTGGAAAAATGGATCTGTAACTTCTTGAGGAATAATCCGGTTAGCAATAACTAAATCTGTGGCTACATTATACAAACTTAGATAAGCGTGAGCGCGAAGAGATTCCTTAATTACCATTTTTTCGGGATTGGTAACTAGACGGACTGAGGTTTGAGTATTATCAGTTAAAACTTTTTCCAAAGCTTCAATTTGCTCGTAAAACTCATAAGGTGCGTCCATTACCTCTTTATTTGGTAAAGAAAAACCAGCAATGGGTTTAAAAATAGGTTCTACAAATGGTCTTAGGGCTACGGAAATATTTTGGAACGGTTTATAAAAACGACGCATATACCAACCGCCAACTTCAGGCAAACTTAACAGCCGTAATGCTGTACCAGTCGGGGCAGAATCAATAATTAAAACGTCAAATTCCCCTTCATCATAATGACGTTTCATTCTCACCAAGCCGAAAATTTCATCCATGCCTGGTAAAATTGCTAACTCTTCCGCTTGTATCCCGTCTAAACCACTGGCTTGTAAAACTTGGGTAATATAGCGTTTGACAGCCCCCCAATTACCTTCTAATTCTCGCAGTGCATCCAATTCTGCACCCCATAAATTAGGACGAATAAGGCGGGCATCATGGCCTAATTCAACGTCAAAGCTATCAGCAAGGGAATGGGCTGGGTCCGTACTTAAAACCAATGTCCGATAGCCGAGTTCTGCACAACGGAGTCCAGTGGCTGCGGCAACGGAGGTTTTACCCACGCCACCTTTCCCTGTCATTAAAATTACTCGCATCAATGATTCCTTACTGCCTGAATTTTGTTTACACTTATTTACATTATGATTGGTTTTTCACAGAAATGAAATGCTGCTTAATGACATCCAAACGGGAACAGTGCCAATAATCAATATGGGAAACGATTAAACCGTCAGCATTTAGACGTAATTCACTCCAACCAGAAACAGAAATGTGAGGTTTCCAAGGTAAAGGAGAATTCCAACTCATAGTCCATTCAGTTTTAATATTTTCTTGCTGAGATTGGATAGTATGTAAATCTAGTTTGAGATTGGAGAAAAAAGTTTGAATGAATTTAATCATCCATTTGTAAAGTTCAATTCCCCGAAACTTGAAAACAGCATCTTGAAAATAAACATCATCGGCATAAATGCTGTAAGTTTGATTTACCGGAAATCTAGCATAATCGGCTTTAAGAGTTTCAACAATATCCATAAATTGATGTTTTGCTGGTGGTAATAAATTTATTGCGGAAGTTAAGCAGTTTTAGGAATTGATCCGGACGTTTATTACTACTTTACAAAATTACCTATGATAGATTGTAGCTTTACTCTTGCACAATCTCTTTCTTCTACAGGTAAACAGGATAAAGCAAATTCAAAATCATCTAGTTTCTCCGTTAAGGCATTGACCAATTCTTTTTGACCTTCTGCAATACTAAGTTCAGATTTTTCTAGATCAATTTCTATAGACCCTAAAATTAAACTATTCTGGTTATATTCTTCTATGTCAAAGTCATTTTCTCCTTCAGGGCTAATCATTTTTGATTTAGTGATGTCGAGAATATCTTCATTCGTAAACTCTAAATCAGCTTGGGCTTCTCTTAATAACTGGACGGCTGCTTTAATTTTTTTGTATGCTACTTGTTCCATGATTTTTTTCTTCTCCAAAAGCAAAGATAATTCTTTTTGAGAATCTAACAATGCTTGTTGTTGCTCTTCAATTTTAGCTACTTGGTTTTTGATTTGAGTTTGGATTTCTGCAAGTGTCATTCCCCGGATTCCTTAGAGTCTGCTTTAATAATTTTTACGATGTTGTTATTTGTAATTGGTAAATATCTCCCCTATTTCCCGATTACCTTCATTACATTTCCACCCAAAGACGTTCTAATTGTCGTTGCCAAGCTGCTAAAACTTGTTCTCTTCCTTGGGGATTTTGGTCAATATCTCCTAATAATCCTTCCGCATAAAAACGATCTAGATTTTGCATAGTGGCTTCGAGAGATTGTCCCTGTTGTTTAGCTGCTTTAATAATTTCGCGAATCCGAGCTTCCACCAAATTATTAAAAACATCATTAACACCGACTTGATATAATGAAATCAGGCGAGCGATGGCATTAGCAAAATCTGCATTACTTAAAGTGCCACTATTATGCTGAAATACCCCCCATACTACCCCATCATATACAGCATACCGTGCTTCTTGGGTATCATCAAAATTAGCTTCTAGAAACTGGGTGAGAAATGCTGCGTCCTCTTGTAAAGGCATAATTGGCAGCAATACTCGCAACCAAGAATTATCATCTGAAAGCAGCACCAATAACCGAAAATCAGGAGTTTCTACCTGCCAAGAACCAGGGGCAATAGATTTTACAACTTCAGCACTAAATAACTCTGTTAACGTACCTGCTATTTCTTCCGGTGTCATAAAACTTCGCGGGATGTGGGAAACTCAGTCACAAAGCGTGCTGAGAGGGAAACGGCACGAGCGGTTTTAACCGCAGTCAGTCTTTGCTTAACCATTACCGCCTTGGAGTTGTTCGATTCGGTGTGCTTTTGTATTGCACTTTCAATGGGACAATTACCATTTCAAATTTCACAACCCTGTACGCATAATGTTTTGCTCAATAGAGCCTCCCATTTCTGGGGTGATGTTAGCTTCGACCTGTTATAAGAGCTTGTTAGACTGCAACACTGTTCCAGTGACCTTAGAACTGTTTAATCACAAGCGACAGAGCGGGGAACTAGCTATGCCTGACGGCACGCTGGCGCGAACGCATTCCGAGGTGTCGTGACTCAAATAACGGCTACCCTTCGACTACCCTTCGACATCGCTCAGGGCAAGTCGCTCAGGGTGGTCTGGTCAGTACAGCTTGTTTGATTTCTCTTACAAGCTCAATCCCTTTAGGGTTGAGTTACTGACAATAATATTTGAACTTTACCGTCTAGAGTAACGCTTATTGGATAATTAAAACTTCAAATTTCCAAAAATTTCTTCCTTTGCGCCTTTGCTCCTTAGCGTCTGGGCGCGAAACCCTCTTTAACTTACCTTTGGGGGTTAAAGTCCCCTGCTTCTACAAGCAGCGGGTTTTGCGTCGGGGTAAAATCCCCGTTGCAAAACGTAATTCTAAATTCTAAATTCTAAATTCTGCATTCATTTAACTTTTCATCCCCTTAAACCGTTCTTTTGCCCCTGTAAAAGCCTCTTGCATGACTGCTTGAATTTTTTGAGGATCGGGTTTTTTCCCACCCATTAAATCGCCAAAATACACACAAGCAGCTTCACCTAAAGCCCATGTATAAGCCCCTGCCCACGATGCCGCAATAACGCTGCCAAAACCAGGGATAAATTTAATTAATTCCCGTGCTACCGCTTGGGCGACAAAACCACCGGCAATGGTACTGACAATACCCCCAGATTGAGATGGTGTGATAGTCTGTCCATATAATTTACCCAACAATCCCACCATGGACACCTGCAAGGCAGTTAAAACGGGCATAGTCGCAAAAGGTAAAGGCACAGCGGACAGAGTTGCCGCCATGATAGAAAATGGCAAAATATAACGTCTGCCAGCGTTTCGATAAATATTACCTAATTTTTCGCCAGCTTGTTGATCTAATAATTGATAAATTGCCTTTGATTCTGCTTCTGGGAGGAGTTGGGCTAAATTATCTCGCAGTCTTTCTAAACCGTAAAATACAGGATTATAACCATCTTCTTCTAAAGTGAAATCAATTAAAACCGCACTATTATATAAACCTGAAAAATTTTCTTTAATGGCGATAAATGCCCGCTGCAATTCTAGAAAATCTGGGGGATAATCAGGATGATTGGCAACTTCTGACGGATAAACTTCATGTAAGCAGGTTACTACTAATAAACAGGGAATATCTGGATATTGCTGTCGTAATTTTTCAGCAATTTGCCGCAAAGTATCAGTTGCAAAATCATGAATTTTGACAGTGATAATCAAAACTCTAGCTTTATTTGTTTCCTGTTGTAAATCGCCGATTAATTCCTGAATAATAGCTTCAGTATCTTGACTGACATCTCCTAAACCTACCGTATCTGTAAAAATCAGCAATGGTAAATCATTAGCAGGATATGCGTAACGTTGGGTATTTTGGGTATGAGGACGAAAACCCTGGCCGATAATTTCCGCAGATACCCCAGTTAAACCCCTGACAATCGAACTTTTACCCGCTTGGGGTTTTCCTAATAGCAAAGCTTCCGTAGTTGGTAATTCAGCCCGAATGGTTTCGAGAATTTCCGCAACTTGAGTATCACTCACACTAAACCATTGTCCTACAGTTTGTGTAACTTGTTCTATTGGTAAAAATTGGGTTAATTTATCGGTAGCTTGATTAAACACCCCAGTTATCTTTTTTTTCCAGGAGTTATTATCTTGTTCAGTCATAAATTTCACTCCCTACAATTTGATAGAGAATATTTTTAGGAACTATATATATCATACTATTTTACCGACAAAGAACTGATATCGAACCACAGAGGCACAGAGAACACAGAGGTAGAGAAGGAAGAGATTTTAATATCTTATTTTAGGATTGCTAAATATCTCTTCCCATTTCTAATATCTCTCTTCCGACTGATTCTATGACAGGATTGATTGATAGACGATTACCTTTTTTCACTACTAATAATTCATCATCACTAAACTTTAATTTGAGTGTTGATAGTGAAAGTGGATTACTAAAAACTTCCACAAATTCCACTTTCACAGTTTGCCAACGGGGAGATTCAAGAGTTGATTTGCTATCATAATATTTACTATTTATATCAAATTGTGTCGGGTCAGCAATACCTGTTTTCACAACTCGCATTAAGCCAAAAATCCCCGGAGGTTCAGCATTAGAATGATAGAAAAATGCTAAATCTCCTATGTGCATTTGTCTGAGAAAATTCCGGGCTTGATAATTACGCACACCGTCCCAAATTGTTTCTCGTTGTTGTTCTAAGTCAGTAATACTATAAACTGCTGGTTCTGACTTCATTAACCAATAATTAATTGCATTCATCTAATAATTAATTCAATATGATCTTTCCTCTGTGTTCTCTGTGCCTCTGTGGTTCGATAAAATACTACCACAGAGGCAAAAAGATCACCGACTAACTAGCTGCTAAATGACCCCAAGCAATGTAAGGTAATTTTGCTGCTGTTGCTTTTACCTGTTGGGCATTTGCTACCAACTGTCCGCAAGCGTCCCAAGTTCCCGCAATAAAAGCGCTTCTTGTCCCTTCACTCATGACAACTGAGGCAGTAAAATTACCAATTTTTACTTGCAATTTTTCCAAATCTATGGTAAGGACTTCTTGAGGATTAGCGATAACTAATTCTTGCAACTGTTTAACTACTTCAAATTCAGCAGTTACGCATGGTATCCCCATTGCCACGCAGTTACCAAAAAAGATTTCCGCGAAGCTTTCACCAATCAGGGCTTTAATTCCCCATTTAGCCAAGGCTTGGGGCGCGTGTTCTCGTGATGAACCACAGCCAAAGTTGCGGTTAGCTATGAGGATTTTCGCGCCTTGGTAATGGATTTGGTCAAATGGGTGTTCACCATTTAAGGCTTTTCTATCGTCCACAAATACGCCTGCTCCTAAGTCGTCAAAGGTGATGGCTTTTAAGTAGCGGGCGGGGATAATTCGGTCCGTGTCTATGTCGTTACCAATGAGGGGAACGGCGTTACCGGATATTTGTTTGACTTCACTTACCATAATATTAATGAACCACGAAGGCACGAAGGACACGAAGGAAGAAGAAAAGAAGGGGTTTTTGTAGTACAGGCTTCTAGCCTGTATTGGGCGGGCAAGACTTGTACTGAGCTTGTCGAAGTATGCCCACCCCACAAGATTTTTATAACAACTCGCGCACGTCGCCAATTTCGCCTTTTATGGCTGCTGTGGCTACCATAGCCGGACTCATGAGTAAGGTGCGACCGGATGATGATCCTTGTCTGCCTTTAAAGTTGCGGTTGGAGGAGGAGGCGCTGATTTGTCTGCCTTGGAGTTTGTCGGGGTTCATGGCTAAACACATGGAACAACCTGGTTCTCTCCATTCAAAGCCAGCTTGAACAAAGATTTTATCTAGTCCTTCGGCTTCGGCTTCTTTTTTGACTCGTTCTGAACCGGGAACTACAAAGGCTTTTACACCTTTGGCAACTTGGCGACCTTGGGCGATTTTGGCGGCTTCTCTGAGGTCGCTTATGCGTCCGTTGGTGCAGCTGCCAATGAAGCAGATATCAATTTTTGTTCCTTGAATGGGTTGACCTGGATATAAATCCATGTAGCGATATGCTTCTTCGGCGATAAAGCGGTCTTCTTCTGGGAGTTCTGCGGCTGTCGGGACTTTTTCATCTACGCCAATTCCTTGACCTGGTGTAATTCCCCATGTGACTGTGGGGGGAATATCTTCGGCATTAAATACTACGACATCATCATATTCGGCATCAGCATGACTACTGAGAGATTCCCACCAATAAACAGCTTTTTCCCAGTCTGCACCTTTGGGGGCAAAGTCTCTATTTTTTAGATAATCGTAAGTAATTTTATCGGGGTTGACGTATCCGCATCTTGCCCCACCTTCTATGGCCATGTTACAAACGGTCATCCGTTCTTCCATGTTCATCTGCTCAAAAGTAGTGCCGGCAAATTCGTAAGCGTAGCCTACACCACCTTTTACGCCCAGGATTCGGATAATATGCAATATTACGTCTTTGGCGTAAACTCCGGGTTTTAATCTGCCGTTAACGGCGATTTTGCGGACTTTTAATTTTGATAATGATAGGGTTTGGGAGGCGAGAACGTCTCTAACTTGGCTTGTACCGATACCAAAGGCGATCGCTCCAAATGCACCATGACTTGATGTGTGGCTATCTCCACAAGCGATGGTCATTCCCGGTTGGGTCAGTCCCAATTCCGGGGCAATGACGTGAACTATACCTTGATTCCCTGAACCAATATTGTAAAAAGTTATATCATTTTCTTGACAATTCTTTTCTAATGCCTGAATCATTTCTTCGGCCATGCTATCCACAAAGGGACGGGCTTGGTTTTCTGTGGGAACAATATGATCAACTGTGGCTATAGTCTGTTCTGGAAATAATACTTTTAAATCCCTTTCTTTGAGCATCGCAAAGGCTTGGGGACTTGTAACTTCATGAATAAGATGTAGTCCAATAAATAGTTGCGTTAATCCTGATGGCATTGTACCAACGGTGTGTAAGTCCCAAACTTTGTCAAATAGTGTACCCTTGCTC
Source organism: Dolichospermum sp. UHCC 0260 (assembly GCF_009711985.1). Classification (NCBI taxonomy): domain Bacteria; kingdom Bacillati; phylum Cyanobacteriota; class Cyanophyceae; order Nostocales; family Aphanizomenonaceae; genus Dolichospermum; species Dolichospermum sp. UHCC 0260. The sequence continues at coordinate 25,086 of NZ_VIKZ01000043.1, forward strand.
ATACGTCAATCTATGTTAAAGGAGTCGGATTTTTGATTGTATCAGAAAAATGTCACATTAGAGAATCTAGTTGATCATGATCTGATAGTGTTTCTTTGGGCAAAGTCTTGTCAAAATTAAACCCCCCACAAAAAGCAGAGGGCATAATCAAAGCTTAAACCTTAGGTTTAAAAGTCGAAGCAACGTGCAACTCTTTCAATTGTTTTGCGTCTACACTTGCAGGAGCATCTGTTAACAAACAACGAGCTTGTTGAGTCTTAGGAAAAGCAATCACATCACGAATTGATTCTTCTCCAGATAACAACATTACCAACTGATCTACACCGTAAGCAATATCACCTTGACACTCTCAGGGAGCCAAGCCACTGAGATTCTACTGACAGAATTAGATTAAAGGTTTAGCCTAATCTAATCTCGCTGCGACCGTCAAACGCCGCCTAGACGCTCAATACAACCACCAATCAAGGTGTCGAAATTGCGCTTACTTTTATTGTTTTCAGTGTTTTTGTGAGTCCATCACTAAGCCAAGATGCGGTACGCTCCACAACCTGCCATTACTTGCTATTTCTTGTCAACACTGCCGCTAGGACTTGAACCTAACCGTTGTTTCATAGGAGCCGGGATTTCTCCGTACTAGGATGTTTCAACACGTAGATGTTTATTGTTCTTACTCACGATTTCATTCTAGCATACCACAGGGATTAAAATCCCTCGTGCGATGCACTGAGCCTGTCGAAGTGTCGCTTCCCTCTGTTGGGAGCCAAGCCACGCTCGTTTCCCACTTACCGCGAGGTCTTATGAAAAGGAGTTCGATATTTAAAACTTTCGGGCTAGGTTGGTTAAATGTCAAGGCTTTCCCATCATCTAGCATTAACATTAATTGTAGTAGTTTTAGTGCCTAGTTAAATAGTTGTTTTTAAGCACCTATAAATCTCAACTAAACAGATACACTCTCTTTAAATATATTTTGTACGGCAGTAGTGCTGAAAAACTTAAAGTTTTGTTAAAAGTACCTCATATACTGAATATTGACTTGAGTTCGTGTTATCATAACGGTGTTTCCACTAAGTAGGTCAACAGGAAAATTTAAAGGTATGTAACGGTATGTAAAGTTGTCTCAATGCGATATTCTGATTGTGTTTCAGCCATTTTACAAAACGCAATACACCTCATTTTTATTTTGTTCACCTACTTAGACTGGAATAAAAATACTTATAATTCCGAGCAAAAAAGTTCAAAAAACCACGAGAAAAGCAAATGATAATTAACGGTACGATAAATGATGATGGGATCGTAGGTACTGCAAGCAATGATACCATCTTAGGAGGCAATGGCAATGATACCGTAGAGGGTGGTGCAGGAGATGACTCCATTCTAGGTGGTGCAGGAAATGATGCACTCTTTGGTGGTAGTAATGGGGTTCAAA
>NZ_VIKZ01000043.1:26816-37605 GCF_009711985.1 Dolichospermum sp. UHCC 0260
CAATCTTTGGTGATGATACACTTTTAGACGAACACTTTGATAGTGCTGGTTACCTTTTCAAGGCAACTGTTAATAGTTATGGTAACGACTTCTTGAAAGGGGGTAACGGTAATGATGTAATTACAGCTTCCTTAGGAAGTGACACTTTATCCGGTGAAAACGGGAATGATATCATCACCAGCATTAGTGATTCTAACATACCGGCTGAAAATAAAAATAATGTTCCTATTGGTGCGACAATAGCTGACCTTGTTTTTGACCCAGCATATTTTAATCCTGATGGTCTGCAAGCAAACGATATACTTATTGGTGGTGCGGGTTCAGATACCTTCGAGTTTAAACTGTTGATTAATGCAGGAGTTGATATTTACGAAAAACACATTCAATCTGACGGTACAATTGATTGGATGGGTGTAGCTGGAGAAAATAACAACTATCACGACCACTGGGTTGACGGTATTGGTAGTGATACGATTATGGATTTTAGTGGTACTGGCGGCCAAGGAGATAAGATCAACATTATCGGTCATACTGTCACCTACAAACTTCTTTCAAGCACAGCAACTCAGGTAAAACTGGGACTTTATAGTGATCAAGGGGCTGACGGTAAACGAGGAACAGGCGCTCATGATTTGGATGTACTCGGTATTGTGACAGTCAACCATGATGGCAATTTCAATATCGCTAAGGATGTAGCGGTTCAAACCCCAGATATTGGGTCATTTAGTGGTGTCGTCGGTAAGGAAATTCTCGGTACTTCAGGAAATGACACAATCGTAGGTGGACGAGGTCAGGATAGGATTCTAGGGCTGGCTGGAAATGACGCACTCTATGGTGATACGCCCCTTTTGGCTACAGACTTTGATAGTAATGGTTACTTGAAGTACGCAACTATTAATACTTCTGCTGCTGGCTCTGATAAGTTGAGCGGAGGTCAAGGTAATGATACACTGGAATCAGCCTTGGGAAGTGACACGATGATGGGTGGTAGCGGTGATGATCTGATTACCAGCTTGAGTGACTCTAATATACCAAAACAATCTGTTGCTGTTGGTGCAACTATATCTGATCTTGTCTTCGATGCACAATTTTTTAATCCCGATGGTCTCAAAGCAAATGATACACTCATCGGTGATACTGGGTCAGATACCTTTGAGTTTAAACTATTGATCAATGCTAAGGAAAGTATTTACAAGCAACACCTTCAAACCGGCGGTACTGTTGATTGGATGGGTGTGGCTGGGGAAAATAACAACTATCATGATCACTGGGTTGAGGGTATTGGCGATGATACGATCATGGACTTTAGTGGTAATGGCGGAGAAGGAGATAAGATCAGAATTATCGGCCATACTGTAGCTGTGAAAGTTATTGATGGTAATGGAAAAATTTCTGGAGACATTAGTAGTATTAACATTACTAATGGTATAGATGGTCAAATCAGACTGGGAGTTTATAGTGATCAAGGAGCCGACGGTAAAAGGAGAAATGGTGCCCATGACCTGGATTTACTCGGTATTGTAACAGTCAACCACACTGGTAAATTTATTGGTAGTGACATAACAATTCTAGGTCCAGATATTGGGTCATTTGTTTCCGCTTAACGTGATTTTTAGGTGAAAAAACCACATATTGCATTAGATCAATTTTAGAAATATTGACGCAAATTTTAGTAGGAACTCTTACCCAAAATTAATACAGCACTTCCCGGTGTTATGAGGTACATATTTAGCGGGCAAGATGCCCGCACCACAAGAGTTTCATGATTCAACTTTGTACTTCATCAGATCGGAAACCGCTGTAAATGTAACTTTCTAACCTCTTCCTTTGCGTCTTTGCTCCTTTGTACCTTTGCGCGAAACCTTCTTTCCAAAATTAAACCCCCTGCAAAAAAGCAGAGGGAATAATCAAACCTTAAACCTTGGGTTTAAAAGTCGAAGTAACGTGCAACTCTTTCAATTGTTTTGCGTCCACATTTCCAGGAGCATCTGTTAACAAACAACGAGCTTGTTGAGTCTTAGGAAAAGCAATCACATCACGAATAGATTCCTCTCCAGATAACAACATTACCAAACGATCTACACCGTAAGCAATACCACCATGGGGAGGAGTACCATATTCAAAAGCTTCTAACAAAAAGCCAAATTTACTTTGTGCTTCTTCTGTTGATAAACCAATAGCTGAAAACACCTGTTCTTGAACTTCTCGCTGATAAATTCGCAAACTTCCCCCACCAACTTCAAAGCCATTTAAAACCAAATCATAGGCTTGAGCGCGGGCGGTTTTCAAATCATTGATATCATCAGGATGAGGGGCTGTAAATGGGTGATGTAATGCTTCTAAACGTTTTTCATCTGCATTCCATTCAAACATGGGAAATTCTGTTACCCACAGGAAGTTAATTTTGTCTTTCTCAATTAACTTAAATTCCTTAGCCACAAATTGACGAATTCTGTCTAAAGTTTTATTAACGGTGTTTGTATCAGCAGCCGCAAATAATAACAAATGTCCAGCTTTTGCACCTGTTCTTGTTAAAATTTCCTGCTTTTGTTCCGGTGTTAAATTATCTTTAATTGCGCCAATGGTGTCAATTTCGCCATTTTCCCGCACGCGGATATATGCTAAACCTTTCGCACCTGCTTCTGCGGCTTCTCGGAAAATATCTCCACCTGGTTTAATGCGAACATTAGAAATTGCATCGTTACCGTTAGGAATGGGGAGAATTTTAATGATACCACCATTAGCAACAGCTTCTCGAAAAACTTTAAAACCGGAATCTTTTAAAATGTCGGAAACATCAATTAATTCTAAACCGTAGCGGGTATCTGGTTTATCGCTTCCGTAACGGTTCATAGCTTCCGCGTAAGGAAGACGAGGAAAAGGACGAGGTAAATCAATTCCTTTAACGGTTTTGAAAATATGACAAACTAACTTTTCGTTAAGTTCGATAATTTCATCTTCAGACATGAAACTCATTTCCATGTCTAATTGAGTAAACTCCGGTTGTCTATCAGCACGTAAATCTTCATCCCGGAAACATCGCGCCACTTGATAGTATCTATCCATTCCCGATACCATCAATAATTGTTTGAAAAGTTGGGGAGATTGCGGTAAAGCAAACCATTCACCCTCATTCACGCGACTGGGAAGAATATAATCTCGCGCCCCTTCGGGAGTAGAACGGGTGAGAATGGGGGTTTCAATTTCAATAAAACCTTCTAAGTCTTCCAGGTAGTGCCGCATGGCTTTGATGACTTGATGACGCAATTGCATATTTTGCGCCATGCGTTCCCGTCGTAAGTCCAAATAACGATATTTTAACCGCAAGTCTTCCCTGACTGTTTCCGTGTCTGCGGTGGAAACTTGGAAAGGTAATTGTTTACGGACGGCGTTGAGTAGTTCTATTTTATCCGCATAGATTTCCACTTCGCCAGTAGGAAGTCGAGGATTTAGAGATTCTGGAGGACGTTGGGTAACTCTACCGGTGATAGCTACAACATATTCATTTCTGAGTGCGTTAGCCTGTTCATAGGAGTCTGGGGTGCGCTGGGGGTCGCTGACGATTTGGACAATACCAGAGCGATCGCGCAAATCTAAGAATATCACACCACCGTGATCGCGGCGACGGTCTACCCATCCGTAAAAGGTAACAGTTTCACCAATATGTTCTTTTCGGAGTTCGCCGCAATAGTGAGTTCGCATAGTTGTTAGTTCTTTGGTTCCGGGCTAGGTTGGGTAAATGTCAAGGCTTCCCCATTATCTAGCATTAACATTCATTGTAGTCATTTTCGGTGAAGAAAAATCAGCAAAAATCCTCAACTGGTTATTTTCAGTCTTTATCTCTGGCATAGGTAGTAATAAGCAATTTTCACAAAATTTAACATAATTTGACTAAAACCTGGAATAATACTCGCAAATAAGTGTACAATTTAACAGATAATCTCTTGCGGATGTGATTATGCCACCAGACTACAGCGGTCAAAATCTTCAGGGACGCTCTTTTAAAGGTCAAAACCTGACAGGTGCGAACTTTAGCAAAGCCGATATTAGAGGGGCAAATTTTACAAACGCTATCCTTAAAGATGCTGATTTTACAGGCGCTAAGGCTGGACTACAGAAGCGTTGGGTAATTGGGTTACTAATAATTACGTTGTTACTGTCAGCGCTATCAGGGTTCTTTTCCACGGTTTCTGCTGTATTGTTATCCTCTGCTTTAAGTAAAAATATAATCGCTGGTATAGTCGCACTCATTACATTAGCTATTTTTTGTATCATTACTGCTCGTAAAGGTTTATTGGCAGGTTTAGGAATGGTCGCCGTCGCCTTTGGTGTCGTAGCAGTTTCGGCTGTTACCTCGGCTTCACCCATACAAGGAATTTCAATGGGATTACTTGTTTTGGCTTTTACTGGTGTAGTCACCTGTTCTGTAACCTTCACGTTTGTCTTCTCCTTCGCTTTCACCTTTATTTTTGCCATTTTCTTTACCATTTTCTTTGCCTTGATCTTTGCTGTTATATTGAAACACTGTTTTGTATTTCCCGTCGCTGTAGTTTTTGTAATTTTTAGTGCTTATATCGGCTGGCGTAGTTTAAAGGGAGATGAAAGAGATCCTTGGATTCGCTCTTATGCTATTGCTTTTGCTGCTACGGGAGGCACAAGTTTTTATGGTGCTGATTTAACTGACGCTGATTTTACAGGTGCAATCCTGAAAAACACAGATTTCAGAACAGCAAATCTAACGCGCACTCGTTTTTATGAAGCCAAAAAACTCGATTTTGCTAGACCGGGTAATACTATATTAAATAACCCTGCTGTTCTCAATTTGCTCGTTACTTTAAATGGTAGAGATAAATCTTATTTTGGTGCAAATCTGAAAGGTGCAAACCTAATAGGTGCAGACTTGAAAGAGGCTAATTTTAACAATGCTGATATTATTCAAGCCACTTTTCAAGGAGCTAATTTAGAATGGGCAAATCTGACTCTTACTCAAGCCGTCGGTACTAATTTCACCAAAGCTCATATCACAGGTGCTTGTGTGGAAGCTTGGAATATTGAAAGTACAACGATATTAGATAATGTAGATTGTCGTTTTGTCTACCTTTTAGAATATCCTAAACCTGGAACAGATGACCGGGAACGTCGTCCGAGTAGTGGAGAATACTATTAATGAATTAGCAACAGCACCCGAACCGGATAAACCAGGAATTAAAGAATTATTGACACAATTAAAAACCGCAATTGAAACTGATACTGATTTAACAGCAAAAGACAAAGAAAAGGCCTTAAAACAAGTCAAATCTTTAGCAGAAGCCGCCCAAAATCCTCAGGAAAAACAGGATTTAGCAGATACAGCAATCACAATGTTAAAAGGAACAATTGCTAATTTACCAACGGCGGCCAAATTAGTTGAAGAATGTGGTAAGTTATTACCGTTAATTGCTGGTTTTTTAGGTTTAGGTTAGAAACCCATTTTTTAGCCTAAAAGATTGATTATATAGCGGCTATACAAACAAAGTCCTTCCAAGAGGAATTTAACCCACGAAGGTGGGTTTTGCCCGTGTAGACGCGGTTTCTAACCGCCTTTGAAAATATCGTTAAGAGGGGAGAATCAGCCCTCTTGTATCTGTTAAATGCTATAATCAAACAAACGTAATTTATTTTTTCTATCAAAATATGGAAACAATTGCCATTAAAGTTGATGCAGAAGTTGCCAAAGCCTATCAAGCAGCAGAACCGCAAAAACAGCAAAAAATTCAGACTATTGTTAACGATTTGCTCAAATTAATTATTCAAGATAAATCTCTAGATGACATTATCCAAGAAATGCAAGAACAAGGGAAAAATAGGGGATTAACTCCAGAAATTTTAAATGAGATTCTTCAGAATGGATGAATTACGTTTTGTTGTTGATACAAACATTTTAGTTAGTGCCGTTTTGATTAAGTCATCTATTCCAGATGTGGCATTCAAAAAAGCCAAAAGCTTAGGAATAATTTTATTTTCAGATGCGACTTTTCAAGAACTACAAGAAATCCTCAATCGCTCAAAATTCGATAAATATATTTTTGTGAGTATTCGTACTCAATTCTTAGCTAAATTCAAACTTGAATCAGAAGAAACTGAAATAGTTCAGATGATTAAGGAGTGTAGAGATCCAAAAGATGACAAATTTCTTGAGGTTGCTATTAATGGTAATGCAACTCATATTATTACGGGAGATAAAGATTTATTAGAACTTCATCCCTTTCAAGGAGTTGATATTATTACCGCCACGCAATTTTTAGAAATTTTCTCAGTTTGATAATAAAATAAGCTGTTGTGAATTTAGTTTGTATAATTCTAGCGGGCAAGATGCCCGCACCACAAAGTTCAAGTAAATTATGGTTATCAAATTTAGCTGCGTAACAGCTTATGATAAGAAAGAAATCTTTTAACCTGCGTAGGCAGATTTTGCCCGTGTAGACGCGGTTTCCAACCGCCCAAAAATGCCTTAAACCCCAGTGGTTGCCGAAATATCAATTAACCAGCGAACTGTTTGCGGGAAAATAATCACAATTAACAAGACAATAAACTGTAAAACCATAAAAGGAATCGCACTTTTATGAATATCCAATGTACTCACTTCTTTAGGGGCAACACTTTGTAAATAAAACAAAGAAAATCCCACAGGTGGAGAAATAAATGCGGTTTGTAAATTCACTGCCATAACCACACCAAACCACACCATATCAATATTTAAAGCTTGGGCTGCTGGTACTAATAAAGGCATAGCAATAAAGCAAATTTCAATAAATTCTAAAAAAGCTCCCAAAATAAAAATCACGATATTACTAACAATTAAAAACCCCCAATATCCTCCGGGTAACCCTATTAATAAATTAGTAATCAGAGTTTTGCCACCCAAAGCATCAAACACCAAACTAAACATCGAAGAACAGAATAAAATCATCACCACTAAAGCTGTAATCACTGCGGTAGAATGGGCAGCATCACGAATTAATTGTGGTGTTAACCGTTTATTAAAAGCGGCGAGAATAGAAGCCCCAACAGCACCTACAGCCCCCGCTTCGGTGGGAGTAGCTACACCAAAGAAAATGCTACCTAACACTGCAAAAATTAAAATAATCGGCGGAACAACAGCTTTGAAAACTTGTTTAATTAATTGAGTCCCTTGAGGAATTACCACATCATCTGGTATCATTGGGACTTTTTCCGGTTGAAAAAAAGCTAGTCCTAAAATATAGAGAATATAAGCACCAGATAACATTAATCCGGGAATTAATGCCCCTAAAAATAAATCTCCCACAGAAACACCAATTTGATCACTCAGAATCACTAAGACTAAACTGGGAGGAATTAATTGAGCTAAAGTACCAGAAGCAATAATAACTCCTGAAGCTAATTTTTTATCATAGCCATAGCGTAACATTAACGGTAATGATAACATTCCCATGACAATTACTGTGGCGGCTACGACTCCGGTTGTGGCTGCTAAAACAGTTCCCACTAAAACAACTGCTAAAGCTAATCCTCCCCGGACACGACTTAAAATAATGCCGATAGTTTCTAATAATTCTTCTGCTAATCCTGACTTTTCTAGAACTGCACCCAGAAAGACAAAGAAGGGAATAGCAAGTAAGGTAAAGTTGGACATTGTGCCAAACCAACTATTAGGTAATAGGAGGAGACGCGCCGGATTAAAAGCCCCAACTGCTGTACCAATAAGTCCAAAAACAATGGCTGTGCCGGCGAAAGAAAAAGCGACAGGAAAGCCACTCATGAGAATAAAGAAAAAGCCGACAAACATTAAAATTGCTAACCATTCAAAACCCATATTTTCTCCTATTCAATATTGATATTTTCTGAAGTCTCTAACCTTAGTTGATCTTCTACTTGTTGATAGCCTAATAATACTGCTAAATACTTAATTGCTTGAGAAATACTTTGCAAAAGCAGCAATAATAAGGCTATAGGAACCATAGTTTTGATTGGGGCGCGGGGTAAACCATTAGCGTCAGAAGATATTTCCCAAGTTCCCCAACTACCGTCACTTAATCTGCCCCAAGATTGTAAAACCGGATTGATTGTTACCCAAATACCAAGTAGACAAAAGGGAATTAAAAATAAAACTGTTCCCACAAAATCAACTAAGGCGCGTTTTTTTTCACTCATATTAGTATAGAGAAAATCAACGCGGACATTTTCCCCATGACGTAAAATATAAACAAAGCCGAGTAAGAAAGTTAGAGAAAATAAATACCATTGCAGTTCTAATAAGGCATTAGAAGACAATTGTACGCCAATGAAACGACCCATATAACGGACGACAACATTAAAAAAACCGACTCCAATTGTTAGTAAAACTAGCCAATTCGATAACCATCCCAATTTATCAGCACCATTGTCAATAAACTGAGAAAATTTTAAGAGTTTACGAATTAAGGAAAATCTGCTTGAGTCACGCATAGAACATAATAAATTAAAGGTAAGACCTGAGAATACAGTCAGCCAGTCACCAGTCAGCCAGGGAATAAATTATCTCGTTCCCAGTCTCTGACTGGGAATGACTTAACGGAGGCTCTGCCTCTGCTGTTATTGAAGGCAGAGCCTTCTGGAATTCATTCCCATACAGAGTATGGGAACGAGAAAAACTTTAGTGAATTTTTACTATTAATTCATCAATTGTTCCACCTCCAAAATATCCAAATTTGTCAATTGTGCCACTTGTTCTATAGACATTCCATTCTGTAACAACTTAATAGCAACGTGTCTTAATTGCAATTCAGCTTGTTCTGCCCGTTGTTTTTCCTGTTCTGCAATTTGTTCTATTTCATCTGCTCTTTGTTGTGTAATTATTACCATTTCCTGAGAAGTGGGAAATAATTCACCGTCCAAAGTTGCCCAGCGTAACCAAGTGGCATCAACGCCTCTATAATTACCTTCCCAACGTACCAAAGCTAAATCTAAAACTTTACTCACCAATTGATTTTTCTCATTTAGAGCAATCTGTTGATATGCACCACTGTTAAGATCAAAACCGGCAAAATCATCTGGGTTAAACGGGTCATACCAAAAATATTCAGAAACGCGCATTTGATTTTGATAAATCAATTTTTTCTGATTTTTATCATTGTTAGCTGTGCTTTCTGAAAGTAATTCAATTACTACATCTGGGGGTTTTCCTTCTTCCCAAACTACCCAAGACAATCGTTCTGTTTTCGGTACACCCAAAACAGCAAAGAAATCTGGACCTCGAAAATCTTGATTTTTCAATTGTGCTAAACTGTAGTAGACAAACATATTGCCACCTACGTATCCATCAGTCCTTTGCTCTAACCAAGGCTGAATGGTATCAATTAAAATATCCATTTGTAATTTATGTCTTTGTGTCTCCATGGGGATACCATCATCACAAGGAAGTTCTGCCTGGGTGGGTGGCAGTTTAATGCTAGGTTCAGCCAAAACAGTTTCTAACATAGCCGTTAAATTTAGTTAGAAATTACTTAATATTTTTATACTAATCGGAAATGATCAGCAATTGGCAAAATTATAAGAAATAATAAGTTTTCAGTGTATTAACACAATCAAATCAAACATGATATTGTAGTGAAATCCTCCAGTTAGTCAATAATAGTAACTTTTATGAAACGCCGAGCTATTGTTAACAGATTATCTCAAAGTGCGATCGCTGCCACAGGAGTAGCAATTATTGGTGGTTGTCAAAAAGCTCAAAATAAAACAGCAACCGCTCAAACCGACACCAGTAATCTACCGACAATAAAATGGCAAATGGCGACAAGTTGGCCATTGTCCTTAGAAACTATATTTGGTGGAGCGCAGGTATTAGCAGAACGTGTCAAAGTTCTCACTAACGGTAAATTTATTATCGAACCCCGTGCGGCTGGAGAAATAGCCCCCGGTTTAGAAGTTCTGAATGTGGTTTCCCAAGGTGCTGTACAAGCTGGACATACTGCCGCTTATTACTATATTGGTAAAAGTCCTGCCCTCGCTTTTGGTACATCAGTACCATTTGGACTTAATGCCCAACAACAAAACGCTTGGTTATATCAAGGCGGAGGTTTAACCAAACTGCGGGAAATTTACGCCAGTAAATTTAATGTGATTCAATTTCCTGCGGGAAATACTGGCACACAAATGGGGGGATGGTTTCGCAACGAAGTGAAAACCCTCAATGATCTCAAAGGCTTAAAAATGCGGATTCCCGGTTTAGGAGGGCAAGTTATGGCTAAATTAGGCGTAACTGTGCAGACTCTTCCAGGGGGGGAAATCTTTCAGGCTTTACAAACAGGGGCTATTGATGCGGCTGAGTGGGTAGGCCCCTATGATGATGAAAAATTGGGTTTAAATAAAGTCGCTAAATTTTACTATTATCCAGGTTGGTGGGAACCAGGTCCAACTTTAGAAGTACAAGTGAATTTAGACGAATGGAAAAAGTTACCACCGCAATACCAAGCAGCATTAGAAACTGCTGCATTTCAGTCGAATACAACAATGTTAGCTCGTTATGATGTCCGCAATAATGAGTCCTTAGAGAAACTATTAAAAACGGGTACTCAACTACGTGCTTATAGTCAGGAAATTTTGGAAGCTGCGGAAAAAGCCTCTTTTGCTTTATATGATGAGTTTGCAGCTAAAGACGCTGATTTTAAAGCCGTTTATGAACAGTGGAAACCCTTTAGAGATCGGATGTATGCGTGGAACAATCTCAATGAAGGCAGTTTTGTTCGTTATGCTTATGGAAAAATGAAAGCAGGGAATTGAGAATTTC